>DATNNS010000209.1:0-5600 GCA_035601715.1 Rhizomicrobium sp. | reverse complement strand
CGCCGATCTATTCGCGCTCCTCGCCCTATCCGTCCGACGTGGCGCTGATGGTGCAGGCGCCGATCTTCCACGTGAACGGCGACGATCCCGAGGCCGTGGTGCACGTCGCGCGCATCGCGACCGAGTTCCGCCAGCTCTTCCACAAGGACGTCGTCATCGACATGTTCTGTTATCGCCGCTTCGGCCATAACGAGACCGACGAGCCGGCGTTCACGCAGCCCTTGATGTACCGCGCGATCAAGGATCATCCCACGACGCTTGAATTGTACGCGGCCAAGCTGGTGTCCGAAGGCACGCTTGCCGAATCCGACATCAAGGCGATGATCGGCGCGTTCAACAAACGGCTCGACGAGGAATTCGAGGCCAGCAAATCCCATCGCCCCAATCGCGCCGACTGGCTCGACGGGCGCTGGGCGGGCTTCGGCATCGCGGGCGCCGGCGACCGCCGCGGCGACACCGCGGTCGCGACCGAAACCCTGCTGCAGGTGGGACGCGCGCTCTCCACCGCGCCCGCCGGCTTCAATTTGCACAAGACCATCGCCCGCCAGCTCCAGGCGAAAGCCAAGATGTTCGAGACGGGCGAGACCTTCGACTGGGCGACCGGCGAAGCGCTCGCCTTCGGCACGCTGCTTGCCGAAGGCTGCCCGGTGCGCCTGTCCGGCCAGGATTCCTCGCGCGGCACCTTCAGCCAGCGCCACAGCGCGCTGGTCGATCAGGAAACCGAGGCGCGCTACGTGCCGCTCAACCACATCAAGGACGGTCAGGCGGAGTTCGAGGTCGTCGACACGCTGCTGTCCGAAGAAGCGGTGCTCGGCTTTGAATACGGCTATTCCTCCGCCGAGCCCAAGGCGCTGGTGCTGTGGGAAGCGCAGTTCGGCGATTTCGCCAATGGCGCGCAGGTCGTGATCGACCAGTTCATCGCCTCGGGCGAAATGAAATGGCTGCGCATGTGCGGCCTGGTGATGCTGCTGCCGCATGGTTATGAGGGCCAGGGGCCGGAGCATTCCAGCGCGCGGCTCGAGCGTTACCTGCAGCTTTGCGCGCAGGACAACATCCAGGTCGTCAACCCGACAACGCCGGCGAATTACTTCCATGTGCTGCGGCGGCAGATCCACCGCCCGTTCCGCAAGCCCTTGATCGTGATGACGCCGAAATCCCTGTTGCGCAACAAGCGCTGCATCTCGTTCCTGTCCGACATGGGCCCAGGCTCGTCGTTCCACCGCGTGTTCCGCGACCAGGCCGAAGTCGTGCCGGGCGCGACCACCGTCAAGCTCGTGCCGGACGCCGAGATCGGCCGCGTCATCCTGTGCAGCGGCAAGGTCTATTTCGACCTGATGGACGAGCGCGAGAAGCGTAACGAGACCCGCATCCAGATGCTGCGGCTGGAACAGCTCTATCCGTTCCCCGGCAGCGTGCTCGCCGACGAGCTGCGCCGCTTCCCGAAGGCGGACATCCTGTGGTGCCAGGAAGAGCCGAAGAACCAGGGCGCTTTCAATTTCATCGCGCCGCGCGTCGAAGACACGCTCGCATCGTTGGGGCGCCCTCAACGGTTGCGCTACGTCGGGCGGCCGGAATACGCGTCGACCGCAGCGGGGCTTGCGAGCCAGCATGCCGCCGAACTGAAGGCGTTCCTCAACGAGGCATTGACGCTATGAGCATCCCGATCAAAGTCCCGGCGATGGGCGAATCCGTGACGGAAGCCACCGTGTCGCGCTGGTTCAAGAAGCAGGGCGAAAGCGTCGCGCGCGACGAGCCGCTGCTGGAGCTCGAAACCGACAAGGTGACGGTCGAAGTGCCCGCGCCGGCCGACGGCTCCATCGAATCCATTTCGGTGCAGGAAGGCGCGACGGTTCAGGTCGGTGCCGTGCTCGGCGCGATCGCGGAAGGCAAGGCTGGAACGACGGCCAGGGCGCCAGCCGCGCCAGTCGCGGCCGCCCCCAAGCCGGCGGCACCGAAGCCTGCCGAAACCGCGAAGCCGCAAGCCGTGGCGCAGGTCATTGCCCCCGCGCCCGCTGCACACGCTGGCGCTACGCTGCTGCCGAGCGTGCGGCGCATCGCGGAGGAAAGCGGCGTGAACCCCGCGCAGGTGAACGGCACGGGCAAGGACGGCCGCGTGCTGAAAGGCGACATGCTGGCGGCGCTGGAAACGCGCGCCGCGCAGCGCCCCGCGGCGCCCGTCGCCGCCGCGCCATCGGGACCGCGCGCCAATGCCGAGCGCGAAGAGCGCGTCAAGATGAGCCGGCTGCGCAAGACCATCGCGCTGCGGCTGAAGGAATCGCAGAATACCGCCGCCCAGCTCACCACCTTCAACGAAGTGGACATGAGCCATGTGATGGCGCTGCGCGCCGAATACAAAGAGAGCTTCGAGAAGAAGCATGGCGTGCGGCTGGGCTTCATGGGCTTTTTCGTCAAAGCCTGCATCGCGGCGCTCAAGGAGCTGCCTAACGTCAATGCCGAGATCGAAGGCGACGATATCGTCTACAAGAACTATTACGACATCGGCGTCGCGGTCTCCACCGAACGCGGATTGATCGTGCCGGTGGTGCGCGATGCCGACAAATTGGGCCTGGCCCAGATCGAAGCCGCGATCACCGATTACGGGACGCGCGCGCGCGACGGCAAGCTGAAGCTGGAAGAATTGCAGGGCGGCACGTTCACGATCTCCAACGGCGGCGTGTTCGGTTCGCTGATGTCGACACCGATCCTCAATTCGCCGCAGTCCGGCATCCTGGGCATGCACAAGATCCAGCCGCGTCCCATCGCCGTCGACGACAAGGTGGTGATCCGCCCGATGATGTATCTGGCACTGAGCTACGACCACCGGCTGGTCGACGGCCGCGAAGCGGTGACCTTCCTGGTGCGCGTGAAGGAAAATCTCGAGGATCCGCAGCGTCTGTTGCTCGACATCTAGAGGTTGCATTTGTTCCTAGAATGCCTATATCGGGCATGCGCAAGCGACTCGCCTGAACCCCTCATCCCGCCCCGGGGGGAGGGGGGTAAGGCAAATCCGGAAAACGAATAAAGCCATGATATCGCAAGGAAATCCCGAGACGCCTCGGAAATGCTGGCAAACCGGGATCGCGGCATGAGCGACAGCTTCGACGTCGTCGTCATCGGCGGGGGACCCGGCGGCTACAACGCCGCGATCCGCGCCGGACAGCTAGGCCTCACCAGCGCCTGCATCGACAAGCGCGGGACGTTCGGCGGTACCTGCCTCAACATCGGCTGCATCCCCTCCAAGGCGCTGCTGCATGCCAGCGAGCGCTTCCACGAGGCGCAGACGGACTTCGCCAAGCTCGGCATCAAGGCCAGCGTCGAACTCGACCTGCCCACGATGATGGCGCACAAGACCAAGGTGGTGGGCGAACTCACCAAAGGCGTCGAATTCCTGCTCAAGAAGGCCAAGTCCGAAGCCATCGTCGGCGAGGCCAGGATCGCCGCGCCAGGCAAGATCGAGGTCAAGGCCAAGGATGGCAGCGTGCGCACGCTGACGGCCAAGAACATCGTCATCGCGACGGGTTCCGATGTCGCGGTACTCCCCGGCGTCGCCATCGATGACGAGACCATCGTGTCCTCGACGGGCGCGCTCGCGCTCAAGAGCGTGCCCAAACGGCTGCTCGTCGTCGGCGGCGGTTATATCGGGCTCGAGCTCGGCTCGGTGTGGAAGCGGCTTGGCAGCGACGTCACCGTCGTCGAATTCCTCGACCGCATCACGCCGGGTCTCGACGGCGAGATCGGCAAGCAGTTTCAGCGCATCCTCGCCAAGCAGGGCCTCAAGTTCCAGCTTTCCACCAAGGTGGTGGGCGTCGAGAAAACCTCCGGCGGCCTCAAGGTCACGGTCGGGCCGGCCGCGGGCGGTGCGCAATCCGCCATCGACTGCGATGTCATGCTCGTCTCCATCGGGCGCACGGCATTCACCGGCGCCCTCGGCCTCGACAAGATCGGCGTGGCGCTCGACAAACGCGGCCGCGTCGTCACCGATGCGCATTTCAAGACGAACGTTCCCGGCATCTGGGCGATCGGCGATTGCCGTGAAGGCCCGATGCTGGCGCACAAGGCGGAAGACGAGGCGGTTGCCTGCATCGAGAACATCGCCGGCCGCGCCGGCCATGTGAATTACGACGCGATTCCCGCGGTCGTCTACACCGCACCGGAAGTCGCCAGCGTCGGCAAGACGGAAGAAGAATTGAAGGCGGCAGGCACGGCCTACAAGACCGGAAAATTCCCGTTCACCGCCAACGCGCGCGCCAAGACGATCGCCGCCACCGACGGCTTCGTGAAGATGCTGGCGGACGCCGGGACGGACCGCGTGCTCGGCGTCCACATCCTGGGCGCCAGCGCGGGCGAGATGATCGCCGAATCCGCGCTCGCCATCGAGTTCGGCGCGGCGAGCGAGGACATCGCGCGCACCAGCCATCCGCATCCCACGCTTAGCGAAGCAGTCCGCCAGGCGGCCATGGGCGTTGAAGGCTGGACGATGCAAATGTGAGCACGCGTTACGACGCCATCGTGTTGGGTCTCGGCGCGATGGGCAGCGCCGCGCTGTACCAATTGGCCAAACGCGGCGCGCGCGTGCTGGGCATCGACCGTCACGCGCCGCCGCATGGTTTCGGCTCGTCGCATGGCGACACGCGCATTACCCGCCTCGCCATCGGCGAAGGCGCGCACTATACGCCGCTGGTCAAACGCAGCCATGGAATCTGGCGCGCGATAGAGCGGGAGAGTGGCGAAAGCCTGATGACGCAGACAGGCGGCTTGATCGTCTCGAGCGAGGCCAAGACCGCCGTGACCCATGTTGCGCGATTTTTCCAGAACACGGTGGACGCCGCCAACGCGCACGGCGTCGCCCATGAAATGCTCGACACCACCGAACTGCGCCGCCGCTTCCCGCAGTTCGCCATCCGAGACAGCGAGATTGGCTATTACGAGCCGGAAGCCGGCTTCGTGCGGCCCGAAGCCTGCATTCGCGCACAGCTCAGTCTGGCCGAAAAGCACGGCGCGGAAATCCATACGGGCGAGACGGCACTGTCATTCGACTCGTCGGGCAGCGCCGCGACCGTCACCACGGATCGCGCGGCTTATGCCGCCGACACTCTGATTGTCGCCGCCGGGCCGTGGCTGCCCGGAGCGCTCGGCGAAAAGCTTGCGCACTATTTCAAGATCTATCGGCAGGTTCAGTTCTGGTTCGACGCCAAAGATAATATCGACCCGTTCCTGCCTGAGCGGTTCCCGATCTTCATCTGGGAGCTTCAGCAGTCGCGCCAAGGCATCTATGGCTTTCCCGCCATCGATGGACCACGAGGCGGCGTGAAGATCGCAAGCGAGCAATATGGCAGCGAAGTAACGCCGGACGATATCGCGCGCGACGTTTCGGCGGCCGAAATCACGGCGATGTATGAGATCTATGTCGCGCCCAATTTGCCGGGTCTTTCCGGCCGCTGCATCAAGGCGGCGAGCTGTCTCTATACCGTGACACCGGATTTCCAGTTCGTCATCGACCGGCATCCCGACATGCGCCGGGTGATCGTCGCCTCACCCTGCTCGGGCCATGGTTTCAAGCATTCGGCCGCCACCGGCGAAGCGCTGGCAGCACTCGCCAC
>DATNNS010000208.1:0-7603 GCA_035601715.1 Rhizomicrobium sp. | reverse complement strand
TCGCCCGCAAGATGAAGAAGGGCGAGTTCGACATGGACGATCTCGCCGAGCAATTGCGCCAGATGAAGAAGATGGGCGGCATGCAGGGCCTGCTCGCGATGCTGCCCGGCGTCGGCAAGATCAAGGAGCAGATGAACACCGCCGGCCTCGACGACAAGATCCTCACCCGCCAGGAAGCGGTGATCCAGTCGATGACCCGCAAGGAGCGCCGCGAGCCCGATATCATCAACGGCTCGCGCCGCAAGCGCATCGCAGCCGGCGCCGGCGTCGACGTCTCCGATGTGAACAAGCTTCTGAAGATGCACCGGCAGATGTCGGATGTGATGAAGAAGATGGGAAAAGGCGGCCGGGCCATGCAGGGCCTGACCGGAATGCTCGGCGGCGGCATGCCGCAATTGCCGCCCGGCGTGTTTCCCGGGCGAAAATAGTTTCAGTTCAAACCAGACGGAGAAGACAATGTCCCTGAAGATCAGAATGTCGCGCGGCGGCACAAAGAAGCGCCCGCATTACAACATCGTGGTGGCGGATTCCCATTCGCCGCGCGACGGCCGCTTCATCGAGAAGATCGGCTTCCACAATCCGCTGCTGCCCAAGGATCATGCCGATCGGCTCAAGCTCGACCTCGACAAGGCCAAGGCGTGGCTCGCCAAGGGCGCGACGCCGTCGGACCGCATCCACCGCTTCCTCGCCGATGCCGGGTTGCTGACGCCGCTCAAGAAGAACAATCCCGAGAAGGCCAAGCCGAAGAAGAAGGCCCAGGAACGCGCCGCGGCCAACGCGCCGAAGCCCGCCGAGGGCGAAGCGCCGGCGGCGTAGCTTGTCCGGCTCCCGTGACGTTCGCCTGGGTGTCGTGATCGGCGCGCAGGGGTTGAAGGGCGAAGTGAAGGTGAAGACCTTCACCGCGGCGCCCGACAATCTCGGCGCCTATGGTGCGTTGCATGACACCGAAGGGCGCAAATATTCCGTCACCGCGGTGCGCGCGGCGAAGGATTGCGCGATCGTCCAGTTCGACGGCATACGCGACCGCGCCGCTGCGGAGCGGCTCAAGGGGGTCGAGCTGTTCGTGGCGCGCGCGGCGCTGCCGGCGGCGGATGCGGATGAATTCTATCACGCCGATCTCGTCGGGCTGCATGCCGAGGACACCGAAGGCCGCAGCATGGGCATCGTGCGCGCGGTCCACAATTTCGGCGCCGGCGACGTGATCGAGATCGCAAGGCCGGATGGCGACGAAGTATTCCTGCCTTTCACCCGCGAAGTGGCGCGCGAAATCGATGTCGCGGGCCAGCGCATCGTGATCGCGGCGCCGGAGGAAACCGAAGCCGGGGGCAATGTCGAATGACGTGGCGCGCCAGCGTGCTGACGCTGTTCCCGGAGATGTTCCCGGGCGCGCTCGCGACGTCGCTGATCGGCAAGGCGCGCGAGAAAGGTCTGTGGTCGCTCGACGTGCGCGACATTCGCGAGCACGGTCTGGGCAAGCACCGCACTGTCGACGACACGCCGGCCGGCGGCGGACCGGGCATGGTGATGCGTCCCGATGTGGCCTGCGCGGCGCTCGATGCGGCGCGCACGAGCAATCCCGGTATGCCGGCGATCTATCTGTCGCCGCGCGGCGCGCCGCTCACCCAGTCTCGGGTGGAAGCACTGCGGCAGGGCCCGGGCGCCATCCTGCTGTGCGGCCGGTTCGAGGGGCTGGACCAGCGCGCGATCGAGGCGCGCGACCTGGAAGAGATTTCCATCGGCGATTTCGTGCTGGCAGGGGGCGAAATCGCGGCCATGGCGCTGATCGAGGCCGTGGTCCGGCTGATCCCGGGCACCTTGGGGGACGAGGCCTCGTCCGCCGACGAGAGCTTTTCGGCCGGGCTGCTGGAATATCCGCAATACACCCGCCCCCAGAGCTTCGAAGGCCGGGACATCCCCCCCGTCCTCATGGGCGGAAACCATGCCGAAATCGCCAAATGGCGCAAAGCCGAGGCACAGGCGCTGACAAAAGTTCGCCGGCCCGACCTCTGGGCCCTCTTTGAAAAGAAGAACCCATAGGCTATACGGCCCGGCCTCACATACCTGCCGGCCGACGGAGAAGTGCCATGAACCTGCTGCAAACGCTCGAAGCCGAGCAGATGAAGAGCCTGCGCAAGAAGGCCCATCCAGCCTTCCGGCCGGGCGATACGGTCAAGGTCGCCGTCAAAGTTGTCGAGCAGAGCTATGACGAAAAGGCCAAGCAGATGAAGACGCGCGAGCGGCTTCAGGCCTTCGAAGGCGTTTGCATCGCCCGCCAGGGCGAGGGGCTCAACGAGAGCTTCACGGTACGCAAGATCTCCTATGGCGAAGGCGTGGAGCGCGTCTTCCCGGTCTATTCGCCGCTGGTGGATTCGGTCGCCGTGGTGCGCAAGGGCAGGGTGCGCCGCGCCAAGCTCTATTATCTGCGCGGCCGCCGGGGCAAATCCGCCCGCATCGGCGAACGCGCCGATCGCGCCAGCGAAACGGCAGACGCCGCCGCCGAGGCATAGACACTTCACCATCGCAGAAACGCCGACAAACCGGGCCTTGCGGCGCGGCGCTTGTCCGCGCATCCGATCCTCATCTGTGGACAAGTCGTCCAAGGCGCGAAAAATCGGGGTTTCCGGGACATGGCGCTCGCTTGGTGTGCGAGAAATGCCGTAGAATCGGGCACGTTTTGATTCGCAATAAGGAGCACATCAATGGCAATGGTCGGAACCGGCGCGCCCAAGGCTGCCGCCCCGAAGACGAAGGTGGAGACGATCAGCACGCGCCAATTGGGCGTGCAGCTGGCCCAGAAGCACGAGCTGTCCAACAAGGCGGCGCATGCGATCCTGGAAGACATGATCGGCATGATCACCAAGCATTTGAAGAAGGGCGCCCGCATCCGCCTGAACGGTCTGGGCATCCTGGTCGTGCGCAAGCGCGCTGCCCGCATGGGCCGCAATCCTGCGACGGGAGAAGCCATCAAGATCAAGGCCAGCAAGAAGGTCGCGTTCCGCGCCTCCAAGGAGCTGAAGGAAGCGGTCTGACCGCAGCCTTGATGTCATAAAGAAACCGGATGGAGGCGAAAGCGTCCGTCCGGTTCTTTTTATTTCACGCAGATTTGTTCGTTGTTTGCGGCGCCATCGCGAAGTTTATAGGGCGCGGATTGACATGGCGATTTGTGCTCCCCTAGCTTGCCGCCGCGGGAGCGCAACCATGGAGTCGACTATGACATTTATTCGCAAAGCGCTTGCGCCTCTGGCTTTTGTCTCGCTTCTCGCAGCCGGCCCCGCTTTCGCGCAGAGCGCGCAGGAAGTCGACGTCGCGCTGACCAGCTACGCGTTTACGCCGAGTGCGTTCACGCTTCACGCCAACACCACCTATCGCCTGCATCTGGTGAACAGCAGCCGCAAGGGCCACAATTTCGCAGCGCCGGAATTCTTCGCGGCCTCCACCATCTCGCCCGCGGATGCCGGGAAAATCACCAGCGGCGCGATTGAGGTTGACGAAGGCCAGACGGTCGATGTGACCGTCACGCCGACGCGCGCGGGCAGCTATGATCTGGTGTGCTCGCATTTCATGCACACGATGCTGGGCATGAAGGGCAAGATCACCGTTCAATAGTCCTACGCTCCGCCGATGTCCCGCACCGGTGCCGGTTGCCAACACGGCGCGGCCGCGCCGGTCTTGCGCGGCAGGTTTCGAGGCGCTACCTAGCGGCGTCTCTCAGACAGGAATTTCCGATGCCTCGCAGAAAAATCGCGCTGATCGGCGGCGGACAGATCGGCGGCACGCTGGCCCATCTGGTGGCGCTCAAGGAATTGGGCGACGTCGTGCTGTTCGACATCGTCGAGGGCCTTCCGCAGGGCAAGACGCTCGACCTTTCGCAGGCCGGCCCGATCGAAGGCTATGACGCCAAATTGCGCGGCACCAATTCGTATGCGGACATCGCCGGCGCCGACGTGGTGATCGTCACCGCCGGCGTCGCGCGCAAGCCCGGCATGAGCCGCGACGACCTGCTCGGCATCAATCTGAAAGTGATGGCCGCGGTCGGCGACGGCATCAAGGCGCACGCACCCAACGCCTTCGTCATCTGCATCACCAATCCGCTGGACGCGATGGTGTGGGCGCTGCGCCAGTTCTCCGGCCTGCCGCACAACAAGGTCGTCGGCATGGCCGGCGTGCTCGACAGCGCGCGCTTCCGCCACTTCCTCGCGGAGGAATTGAATGTGAGCGTCGAGGACGTTTCGGCCTTCGTGCTCGGCGGTCACGGCGACACCATGGTGCCGATGCCGCGCTTCTCGACTGTATCGGGCATTTCGCTGCCCGAGCTCGTCAAGATGGGCTGGATCAAGCAGGAGCGCCTCGACCAGATCGTCCAGCGCACGCGCGACGGCGGCGCGGAGATCGTGGGCTTGCTGAAAACCGGCTCGGCATTCTATGCCCCTGCCACCGCCGCGATCGAAATGGCGCAATCCTATCTGCGCGACAAGAAGCGCGTGCTGCCGGTCGCCGCTTACGTGAACGGCGCCTATGGCATCAAGGATCTCTATGTCGGCGTGCCGGCGGTGATCGGCGAAAAAGGCGTGGAGCGCATCGTCGAGCTCGAACTGACCGCGGACGAAAAGATGCAGCTCGCCAAGTCCGCGGATTCCGTGAAAGGCCTGATCGACGCGTGCAAGAAGCTCGATCCGAAGCTGGCCTGATTCATGTCCATCCTCGTCGACAAGAACACGCGCGTCATCTGCCAGGGCTTCACCGGCAACCAGGGCACGTTCCATTCCGAACAGGCGATTGCCTACGGCACCAAGATGGTCGGCGGCACGTCACCGGGCAAAGGCGGCGCGACGCATCTGGGCTTGCCCGTGTTCGACACGGTGCGCGAGGCGCGCGCGGCGACGAGTGCGGACGCGAGCGTGATCTATGTGCCGCCGCCTTTCGCGGCCGACGCGATCCTCGAAGCGATCGATGCGCAGGTTCCGCTGATCGTCTGCATCACCGAGGGCATCCCCGTGCTCGACATGGTCAAGGTCAAGCGCGCGCTGTCGGGCTCGAAGTCGCGGCTCGTCGGGCCCAATTGCCCGGGCGTCATCACGCCCGGCGAATGCAAGATCGGCATCATGCCGGGCCACATCCACAAGCGCGGCAGCGTCGGCATCGTCTCGCGATCGGGCACGCTGACCTATGAAGCGGTGGCGCAGACCACCGCGGTGGGCCTCGGCCAGACCACCTGCGTGGGCATCGGCGGCGATCCGGTGAAGGGCACCGAGTTCATCGATGTGCTCGAGATGTTTCTCGCCGATCCCGAGACCAAATCCATCGTGATGATCGGCGAAATCGGCGGCGGCGCCGAGGAAGACGCGTCGGACTTCCTCAAGCGCTCGAAGACCAAGAAACCAATGGTCGGTTTCATTGCCGGCCTCACAGCCCCGCCCGGCCGCCGGATGGGCCATGCCGGCGCCATCATTTCCGGTGGAAAGGGCGGCGCAGAATCCAAGATCGAGGCGATGAAATCCGCCGGCATCCGCGTGACGCCCAATCCCGCCGCGCTGGGCACCACGCTGGTGGACGTTCTGAACGGGAAATAGCCTCGCGCGTTCTCTTCCCAGCGGGAGAGATCGATATGCGCAAAATTTCAGCTCTGGCATTGGGATTGGCTCTGGCGGGATGCGGGATGCTCCCGTCGCATGCGCCGCCGGTATTTGTCGTCTTCTTCCCCGGCCACAGCACCGATCTGACGGCGAACGCCCAGAAGATCGTCAATGACGCCGCGGCAGCGGCGCGAACCGGCGGCTCGCAGATGGTCGAGCTCACCGGTCCGAGCACGAAAGTCGCGGCCGGCTACGATCCCAGCTTCGCAGAACCGCGCATCCACGCGGTCGAACTGGCGCTGATCGCCGACGGCATCGCGCAAAGCCGGCTGGTGCGCACGGCCGAAACGACGGACGGGATCAATGTGAAGTCCGATCCCTCGGGCGCCCAACGGGTGGAAATCCGTCTCGCCGACAGGCCGGCGTCGCCCTAAAAACCGTCATTTCTAAACACCATATTAACCGTGGCGGCCCGCAAACTGCCTCGGAAAATGCCGTGCATTGCGCTGCGGGATGCGGTACACGCCACGCCTCGCCTGCGCGCCCAGGGACGGGCGGCCTATGCCGCCCCTAAGTGCTTGATATGACAAATCAATCTCCAGCCGACCGCATTAGCCGGGCTTCCAATGAGATCCTGGAAGCGACCACGTTCCTCAACGGCGCCAATGCCGCTTATGTCGAGGCGCTCTATGCGCGCTGGCAGGAGAACCCCGATGCGGTCGAGCCGTCGTGGCGGGATTATTTCGCGGGCCTGCGCGAAGACGGGTTGAATCCGACGCAGCTTGGCCGCGGGCCGGCGTGGCGGCGCGACGCCCGGCTCGATCTTCCCGCCGGCGAGACTATCGGCGCGCTGACCGGGCAATGGCCGGCCAGAGCGGGCGCGGTGAGCGAAGCCGATCTGCATGCGAGCGCACACAAATCGATCCGCGCGATCCAGCTGGTGCGCGCCTATCGCGTGATCGGCCATCTCGCCGCCGATCTCGATCCGCTGAAATTGAACCCCAAGCCGCCGCAACCGCAGCTGGAACCGTCCTTCTACGGCTTCCACGACGAAGACATGGATGCGCCGGTGTTCATGGACGGCGTGCTGGGGCTGGAAAGCACCACGCCGCGCCAGATGGTGCAGATCCTCAAGCGCACCTATTGCGGGCGCATCGGCTACGAATTCATGCACATCACCGATCCCGAGCAGAAGGATTGGCTGCAGCGGCGCATCGAGGGACCGGACAAGGAGATCTCGTTCACGCCCGAGGGCAAGCGCTCGATCCTCAACAAGCTGATCGAATCCGAAGGCTTCGAGAAATTCTCAGGCCTGCGCTTCCTCGGCACCAAGCGCTTCGGGCTCGACGGCGGCGAGGCGATGGTTCCCGCGCTCGAGCAGATCATCAAGCGCGGCGGACAGCTCGGCGTGAAGGACATCGAGCTCGGCATGAGCCATCGCGGGCGGCTCAACGTGCTCGCCAATGTGATGGGCAAGCCCTATCGCCAACTGTTCCACGAATTCCAGGGCGGCGCGGCCCAGCCCAGCGACGTCGAAGGTTCGGGCGACGTCAAATACCATCTCGGCGCCTCGAGCGACCGGGAGTTCGACGGCAAGAAAGTGCATCTGTCGCTCACCGCCAATCCGTCGCATCTCGAAGCGGAAGACGCCATCGTGCTCGGCAAGGCGCGCGCCAAGCAGACCCAACTCGACGACAGCAAGGCGCGCGTCGCGGTGCTGCCGCTGCTGCTGCACGGCGATGCGGCGTTCGCGGGCCAGGGCGTGGTGGCGGAATGCTTCGCGATGAGCGGCACCAAGGGCTTCCGCACCGGCGGCACCATCCATTTCATCGTCAACAACCAGATCGGCTTCACCACGGCGCCGATCTATTCGCGCTCCTCGCCCTATTGCACCGACATCGCGTTGATGGTGCAGGCGCCGATCTTCCATGTGCATGGCGACGATCCCGAAGCGGTGGTGCATGCCGCCCGCATCGCCACCGAATTCCGCCAGCTCTTCCACAAGGACGTGGTGCTGGACATGATCTGCT
>DATNNS010000207.1:0-2396 GCA_035601715.1 Rhizomicrobium sp. | reverse complement strand
CCGCCACTTCGGTGGGCGGCGCAAGGTCCATCGACACCACCGGCGCGGCGCGCGCGGCGATATTATCCGTATGCGGATTATAGGCGATGGCGCCGCTTGCCGTGACGAGCACGAGGAAGAAGGCGAACGCTATCGCGCAGTCCGCGCGCTTGAGCGCGACGAGGGTTTTTCTGGTCATGAGGACTTCGACACTCTTTCGGATGGCGTTTCGAAATTGATCTATGACGTCGTGGTCCGAACGGTCCCGCTCCCCCGGCGGGTGGTCGGCCTTCTGCCCACGAAAATCCGAATCGTCAAATTAAAAATTACACTATCGTGACACAGCGTCACCTAATGTCGATAAATCCAGTGTTTTCCTGCATAATCTGTACACGGATCAATCAGATTCGTTCATCTTTATGAACGTCGCCTGCGCCGCCGCGAGACGCGCAATTGGCACGCGGAAGGGCGAGCACGACACATAGTCGAGTCCGGATTCGGCGCAGAAGCGGATTGAATCCGGGTCACCGCCATGCTCACCGCAGATGCCGAGCTTCAAATTCGCGCGCGTTTTGCGGCCGCGTTCCTTTGCGATGCGGATCAATTCGCCGACGCCGTCGCGGTCGATGGTGACGAACGGGTCGCGCGCGATCAGGCCTTTCGCCAGATACTCCGTCAGGAATGTTCCGGCATCGTCGCGGCTGACGCCCAGCGTCGTCTGCGTCAGATCGTTGGTGCCGAAGGAGAAGAACTCAGCGCTTTCCGCGATCTCGCCGGCGCGCAATGCGGCGCGCGGCAATTCGATCATGGTGCCGATCAGCCAGGCCGGCGCCCTGCCCCGCTCCGCCTTGATGGCGTCGGAAACCGCGGAAATACGGGCTTTGAGGAAATCGAGCTCGGACTTGAAGCCCACCAGCGGGATCATGATCTCGAGCGCCACCGGCTTGCCGCCTTTGTCTTCCACCGCGAGCGCGGCCTCGAAAATTGCGCGCGCCTGCATTTCGTAGATTTCGGGAAATGTGATGCCGAGCCGGCAGCCGCGGTGGCCAAGCATCGGATTGCTTTCGTGCAGTGCGATCGCGCGCGCGCGCAATTTCGCGGACGTGGTGCCCGCGGCTTTGGCGACATCGGCGATCTCGGCGTCCGTGTGCGGCAAGAATTCGTGCAGCGGCGGATCGAGCAGGCGGATGGTGACGGGCAGTCCTTCCATCTCCTTGAAGATCGCTTCGAAGTCGCTGCGCTGCATCGGCAGGAGTTTGGCAAGCGCGGCTTCGCGTTCCGCGATGTCGTCGGCCAGGATCATCTGACGCACGGCGAGGATGCGGCCGGGCTCGAAGAACATGTGTTCGGTGCGGCAGAGCCCGATGCCCTCCGCGCCGAAGCGCCGCGCGGTGGCGGCATCGTGCGGTGTGTCGGCATTGGTCCTGATCTTCAATGTACGGATCGCGTCCGCCCAGCCCATCAAGGTGCCGAAATCGCCGGTCAGCTCGGGCTCGACGGTCGGCACTTTGCCCTTGAACACCTGGCCGGTGCCGCCGTCGATGGTGATGATGTCGCCGCGCTTGATGACATGCGCCCCGCAGGTCATCTCGCCCTTCGCCGCATCGATCTTGATCATGCCCGCGCCAGAGACGCAGGGGCGCCCCATGCCCCGCGCCACCACTGCGGCATGGCTCGTCATGCCGCCGCGCGCAGTGAGGATGCCGCGCGCCGCATGCATGCCGTGAATGTCCTCCGGGCTGGTTTCGGTGCGGACCAGGATCACGGCGCGGCGGTCGGCGGCCAGCTTCTCCGCCTCGTTGGCGGTGAAGGCGACTTCGCCGGTGGCAGCACCCGGCGATGCCGCGAGACCGACTGCGATCTGCTCACGCGGCGCGTCCGGATCGAGCGTGGGATGCAGCAGCTGGTCGAGCGCCGCCGGATCGACGCGGCCGACAGCGGCGCGCTTGTCGATCACGCCTTCGCTGACCATATCGACCGCGACCTTCAGCGCCGCCTTGGCGGTGCGCTTGCCGGAGCGCGTCTGGAGCATGAAGAGCTTGCCTTCCTGCACCGTGAATTCGACGTCCTGCATGTCGCGATAATGCGCTTCGAGCTTGGCGCCGATCGCTTTGAGCTCGGCGAAGGTCGCGGGCATCGCTTCTTCCATCGACGGCTTCCTGCCGCCCTGCCGCTCGCGCACCACTTTGGAGATCGGCTGCGGCGTGCGGATGCCGGCGACGACATCCTCGCCCTGCGCGTTGATCAGGAACTCGCCATAGAGCAGATGCTCGCCGGTGGACGGATCGCGAGTGAAGGCGACGCCGGTGGCCGACGTCTCGCCGCGATTGCCGAACACCATCGCCTGCACGTTGACCGCGGTGCCCCAATCCTCGGAGATGTGATGCAGCCGGCGATAGGTCTTGGCGCGTGCCGAC
>DATNNS010000206.1:0-14299 GCA_035601715.1 Rhizomicrobium sp. | reverse complement strand
AGGGCGGCAGCATCTGTCCGGTGCGCGCGTAGGATGAGCCCTTCTCGAAATGCAGGTCGGAGAAGACGAGGATGCGTTCGCCAGGCCACCACAGCGCGCCCGCCGCGTCCAGCACCAGCAACTCGCCATTGACGACGATCTCACTCAAGACGCATCGCCTCCTTCACCAGCGATTCCTCGGCCTCGCGCAGGATATCCTCATGCGCCTCGCCCGCGACCATTTCCTTGGATATCTCAAGCAGCACGGGAACCGCCAGCGGCGAGACGCGGTCCAGGCGTTTTGTCACGATTCGGCCCTTGATGCGCCGGAGCATCTCGCCCAGCCGGGCGATGTCGAGCAGGCCGGAGCGGGCGTCCTCATAGGTGGCGCGCAGCAGGATGTGATCGGGCTCGTGCTCGCGCAGCACATCGTAGATCAGGTCCGACGAGAACGTGACCTGGCGGCCGGTCTTCTCGGCATTGAGATTGCGCCGCTCGATCAGGCCCGAAATGATCGCGCAGGCGCGGAATGTCCGCTTGAACAGCGCGGAATCGGCGAGCCAGGCATCGAGATCGTCGCCCAGCATGTCCTCGTCGAACAGCGCATCCATGTCGGCGCCGCGCATGTCGCGCAGCGCCCAGACGGCCAGTGCATATTCGTTGGCGAGGAAGCCCAGCGGACGCAGTCTCAGGCGCTCGAGACGGCGCGTCAGCAGCATGCCCAGGGTCTGGTGCGCGAGGCGGCCCTCGAACGGGTAGCAGACGAGATATTCCCGGGAGCCGCGCGGGAAAGTTTCGACCAGCAATTGCCCGGGCTGCGGCACCAGCGAGCGCGCTTGCTGAATGCGCAGCCATTCGCCGACGGGATCGGGCAGCGCGCCCCATTGTTTGGGATCGGCGATCATCTCGCGCACGCGGGCGGCGAGGAAAGTCGAGAGCGGGAACTTGCCGCCGTTGTAGGACGGCACCTGCGCCTGCGGATCGTGGGTGCGGGTCACATAGGCGGCGTTCTCGCGGATGCCTTCGAAGCGCAGCACCTCGCCGGAGAACACGAACGTGTCGCCATGGGTGAGGTTTTCGAGGAAATACTCCTCCATCCGCCCCAGCACCCGCCCGCCCGCGCCGGTCGGCCGGCCTTTCGCCTGCAGGCGCACATCGAGCATCGGATCCTCGACGATGACGCCGGCATTAAGGCGGTATTGCTGGGCGGTGCGCGGATGGGAGATGCGCCATTTGCCGTCCGGCATCGCGCGCAGCCGCGCGTAGCGGTCGTAACGCTTGAGCGCGTAGCCGCCGGTGGCGACGAAATCGACAACCTTGTCGAAATCCTCCCGCGCCAGATGCGCGTAAGGCGACGCGGAGACCACTTCGGCGAACAGCGCATCGGCGTCGAACGGCGCGGAACAGGCGACGCACAAGACATGCTGCGCCAGCACGTCGAGCCCGCCTTTCTTGAGCCGCTCGCCGTCAAGTTCGCCCGCCATCACCGCGTCGCGCGCGGCCTCGCATTCCAGCACCTCGAACCGGTTGGAGGGCACCAGCAGCGCCATCGACGGCTCGTCCAACCGATGATTGGCGCGGCCGATGCGCTGCACGAGACGGGCCGCACCCTTCGGGGCGCCGATGCAGATCACTTTGTCCACCGCGCCCCAGTCGATGCCGAGATCGAGCGTGGAGGTGCACACCACAGCGCGCAGCTTGCCCCGCGTCATCGCCGCTTCGACCTTGCGGCGCTGCTCGGGCGCGAGCGAGCCGTGATGCAGCGCGATGGCGAGATTCTCCTCGTTGAGCCGCCAAAGATTCTGGAACGTCCGTTCCGCCTGGCTGCGGGTGTTGACGAAGACCAGCGCCGTCTTCGATGCGCGGATCGCGGCCATCACGTCGGGCATCGCGTGGTTCGCCAGATGCCCGGACCACGGTACATAGGCGTCCGACGCGCTGATCCCGATCTGCGGCATCGCGCCGGACGCTCCGCGCACCAACGCCGACAGCGCCTCGCCGCCTTCAGGCTGCGGCATCAGGAAACGCCGCAGCGGACCGGGATCGGCAACGGTCGCGGACAGACCGATGCGGCGGTGTTTCGGCGCCAAAGTCTGCAGCCGCGAAAGCCCAAGCGCGAGCAGATCGCCGCGCTTGGAATTGTGGATGGCGTGCAGCTCGTCCAGCACCACCGCGCGCACGCCCGCGAACATGCGCGGCGCGTCGATCGACGAGAGCATCAGCGAGAACTGCTCGGGCGTGGTGAGCAAAATGTCCGGCGGCGAGTGGCGCTGGCGGGCGCGGCGTGCCGGCGGCGTGTCGCCGGTGCGCGTTTCCACTTTGATCGGCAGGCCCATCTCGGCCACCGGCGTTTCGAGGTTGCGCGCGACATCCACCGCGAGCGCCTTGAGCGGCGAGATATAAAGCGTGTGCAGCCGCTGGGCGCGGGCGCGTTTGGAAGTTCCGGCGAGATCGATCAGGCTTGGCAGGAAGCCGGCCAAGGTCTTGCCGCCGCCGGTGGGCGCGACCAGCAGCACGGATTCCCCGCGCTGGGCATGGGCGATCAGCGAGAGCTGATGCGCGCGCGGCTGCCAGCCGCGGCCGGCGAACCAGTCGCTGAAAACCCGCGGCAAGGCGGCGTCAATTTGGTCGTCCAGAGCCAGCATGGGCTGACGATAGCAGGTCGGTTCCTGTTTTGTACAAATCGTGTTGAAACTACCCTCCCCTTGAGGGAGGGTCGAAAATGCGCAGCATTTTCGGGGAGTCGGTCTCGCTGTTTAGACCGACCCCCTCCCCGAAGCACGTTCCGCGCTCCCTCCAGGGGAGGGTAAAAGAGGTCCCATGTTTCTCCTGATCAAAGACCTTCTGACCGCGGCCGAAGTGGACCAGATCCGCCAGCTCGCCAAGACCGTGCGCTTCGTCGACGGCCGCGCCTCGAACCCGCACAACACCGCCAAGCACAACCTGCAGGCCGACATGGCGCAGGGCGAGGCGCAGAAGGTGTCGCAGATCGCGGGCGCGGCCGTCGCGCGCAACGAGGAGGTGAAGAATTTCGCTTTCCCCAAGCGCATCGCCACGCCGCTGCTGTCGCGTTACGAGCCGGGCATGAAATACGGCGCGCATACCGACGCGGCGTTCCTGCCGCTGCCCAACGGTCCGCTGCGCTCGGATGTTTCGGCCACCCTGTTCATCGGCGATCCCGCCACCTATGACGGCGGCGAGCTGATCATCCATATCGGCAGCGAGCGCGTGACGATCAAAGGCGAGCCGGGATCGATGATCCTCTATCCCTCGACCACGCTGCACGAGGTCAATCCCGTGACGAAGGGCGAGCGGCTGGCGCTGTTCACCTTCATGGAAAGCGTCATCGCCGACCAGATGCAGCGCGAGCTGCTCTACATGCTCAATGAAGTGCATGCCCTGGAAGGGTTGACGATGAAATGGGAAAACCGCACGCGGCTGCAATTCGTCGCCGCGAACCTGCAGCGCATGTGGGCGAGCTAGGTTTTCTTGCACCTCCCCCTTGTGGGGAGGTCGAAAAGCGAAGCTTTTCGGGTGGGGGGACGGTGCTGACGTGGATAGACCGTCCCCCCACCCGAAAAATCCATCGCTGCGCTCGGATTTTGTCGACCTCCCCACAAGGGGGAGGTGTTTTGTGCCAACTCGCTTTGGGAGAGATGAATGGAGTTGATGTTCAACAAAGGTCTGCTCGCGGGCAAGCGTATCCTCGTCACCGGCGGCGGAACGGGGCTCGGCGAAGTGATGACCGAGGCTTACGCCCAGCTCGGCGCCACCGTTTACATCTGCGGCCGCCGCGCCGCGGTGCTGGATGAGACCGCCAAGCGGATTTCGGACGCGACCGGCGCGCGAGTGAAAGGCATCGCCTGCGATATCCGCGTCGCGGAAGCGGTGGACGACATGGTGGCGCAGATCTGGGCCGATGGCGGCGCGCTCACCGGCCTCGTCAACAACGCGGCCGGCAATTTCATCAGCCGGACGAAGGATCTCTCGCCGCGCGGCTTCAACGCGATCGCCGACATCGTGTTCCGCGGCTCGTTCTACGCCACGCTGTCCTGCGGCAAGCGCTGGATCGACGGTGGTCATAAGGGCAGCGTCATCTCGATCCTGACGACCTGGATCTGGAACGGCGGGCCGTTCACCGTGCCGTCGGCGATGTCCAAGGCCGGGCTCAACATCATGACAAAATCGCTCGCCACCGAATGGGGGCCGCACGGCATCCGCCTCAACGCCATCGCGCCGGGGCCGTTTCCGACCAAGGGCGCGTGGGAGCGCCTCAGCCCGCAATCGGCGAACCGCGGCGAACGCGCCAATCCGATCCCGATGGGCCGCAACGGCGAGATGCCGGAGCTGGCGAACCTCGCGGTGTTCCTGATGGCGGATGGCTGCGACTATCTCACCGGCCAGACCATCGCCATCGACGGCGCGATGCATTTGGCCTCGGGCGGCAATTTCGCAGCATTGGCGCAGCTCGGCGATGCCGACTGGGAGCGCATCCGCGGCGAAGTGAAATCGGCGAACGAGAAAGACAAGGCGCAGAGGGCGGTATGATCGGCCGCGTCGCCCTCGCCGCTGCACTCTGCGTCTGCGCGGGAACGGCTTGGGCGTCGGATTTCAACCGCGCGGCCGCGGCGCGGATCGCCCATATCGTCGTGGTTGGCCCCGGCGAGCGCGATCATGTGCCCATCCGCGACCCCGACATCGTGGAGAGCAACAGCCCCGAGCTCGGCAACCGCCTCGCGGCCTGGCTGACCGGCGGCAAGACGATGACGGATGCGCGCATGGATTCCTCCATGGCCGGACTCGATCTCGACCGCATCCTGGAAGCGCGCCACGTCCAGCTCGGTGCGGAATTGAATGC
Organism: Rhizomicrobium sp.; assembly: GCA_035601715.1. Lineage (GTDB taxonomy): Bacteria > Pseudomonadota > Alphaproteobacteria > Micropepsales > Micropepsaceae > Rhizomicrobium. The sequence goes on along the minus strand of DATNNS010000206.1, from coordinate 9,462 downwards.
CGACGTGACGGCAGCGCTTGCGCGCGACGGTTACGCGATCCAGTCGGAAGCCGGCTTCAATACCGACGCGTCAATCAATCTCAGCGCCCAGCGGCTGCGCTACAATGGCCTGGCCTATCATGGACACATCACGCCGGAGATCATCGTCGACGTAAGCGTGGCCGACATGAACAGCCATGAGGTTCTGTTCGACCGGACCTATTCGCTCACCGATACCGACGCGACCGTCATCGGCGGGCGCGAGCTGGCGCCCGATCCGAATTATGTCTTCACGAGCTACAACGACGTGGTGAACGATCCCGAGCGCGCGGTGGCGGGATTGCGCGCGAGTCTCGATGCGATCGCGCAGGCAATCGCCGCCGATCTTGCGCGATAGCGCTTGCTGTTTGTTACAACGTTTGCGCGGCAGGGCTTCTTGACTCGCGGGCACGCGGGGCGGAAGCTTTCATCACGGCTGTTGAGACGAGATGAACCGCGCGAACGTCGCAGCGATCTTCCGGACCGATCCGAAGATCCGTCGGAATCCCGCCGAGCAGTCCCGTGAAACCGAAGGCACAGGGAGATTCCGCATGGAAGACACTCCACCGGGTATAAGTCCGGGGCTCCGCCTGCGCGCGGAGCCACGTCGGGCTGAGACGCAACGCCTGACGCCACCCCACAATTGAAACTGCTTCGACGGGCGAAAGCCCGTATGCAAAGGCCGCTTTTGCGGCAATGGAAAGGCTCCGGACTAGCGCCGGAGCCTTTCGTTTTGCGCGCGCCATTTGCGGGCGCGCGGCGAATCGGAACAACTGTCGCTTCATGAACCGCAAGCAGTGGAACCGGCTCGCGAAGAGATTCGAAAGCGAAGCCTGCGATATTTCGCGCGAGGAATCGGGCAACCAGGTCAGACGCTATGTCGCCCGCGCGCGCATCCCGAAAAAAAACGGCGTGCTGGTCGACCTCGGTTGCGGCGTCGGAACCTTCATCAGGGAATTCGGCCATCGCTTCGGCGAGGTCGTCGGCGTCGAATATGCGGCCGGGATCATCGCGCGGGCGAAAGCGCGCTGCGCCGACATGGACAATGTCACCTGGCGCAATGCAGGCGTGGCGCAAGCGGCGGCGCGCATCGGGCAACGCTCCGATCTCACGGTCTGCATGAATGTGATCACCTCCTCCAACGCCGCGACACGCGCGGCGCTATGGTCGAGCCTGGCCGCTGTCACCAAGAAGAACGGCTTCGCGCTGGTCGTCGTCCCCTCCATCGAATCCGACGACATGGTCGAGACGACCGCCAACAACGGACGCAAACCCCGACGGACAGCCGCACGCGCCAAAGGCCTCGTGCGGCGCAGCGGCGCGGTGCAGAAGCATTTCGCGCGCGACGAATTGAGCGACGACCTGACGCGCGTCGGTTTCACGATCAGAAAGATCGGGCGCGCGTCTTATCCCTGGTCCATCGAAGGCATGCGCGAAACGAAAGCCCGCCGCGCCAATCGTCCTTGGGATTGGATGTGCCTGGCACAACGGAACTAGCTGAACGCCTGAATCCCCGTCATCGCGCGGCCCATGATCAGCGCATGAACATCGTGCGTGCCTTCGTAGGTGTTGACGGCTTCCAGATTCAGCACATGGCGGATGACGTGGTATTCGTCGGAGACGCCGTTGCCGCCATGCATGTCGCGCGCCTCGCGGGCGATGGCGAGCGCCTTGCCGCAATTGTTGCGCTTCATCAGCGAGATCGCAGGCGGCGCGGCCTTGCCCTCGTCCATCAGCCGGCCCAGCCGCAGCGCGCCATGCAGCCCCAGCGTGATCTCGGTCTGCATGTCGGCGAGCTTCTTCTGGATCAGCTGGGTGGCGGCGAGCGGACGGCCGAACTGCTTGCGGTCGAGCGTGTATTGCCGCGCCGCGTGCCAGCAGAATTCCGCCGCCCCCATCGCGCCCCAGGAGATGCCGTAGCGCGCGCGGTTGAGGCAGCCGAACGGGCCGGACAGACCCTGCACGTTGGGCAGAAGCGCAGTTTCCGGTACCAGGCAATCCTCCAGCACGATCTCGCCGGTGACGCTGGCGCGCAGCGAGAACTTGCCTTCGATCTTGGGCGTGGAAAATCCCTTGGCGCCCCGCTCGACCACGAAGCCGCGAATGGCGCCGTCAAGCTTGGCCCAAACCACGGCCACATCGGCGATCGGCGAATTGGTGATCCACATCTTGGCGCCGTTGAGCCGGTAGCCGCCCGCCTCCTTCACCGCGCGCGTCTTCATGCCGCCGGGATCGGAACCGAAATCAGGCTCGGTCAATCCGAAGCAGCCGACGAATTCGCCGGTCGCGAGCTTGGGCAGATAGCGGCGGCGCTGTTCTTCCGTCCCATAGGCGTGGATCGGATACATGACCAGACTGTTCTGCACACTCATCGCCGAGCGGTAGCCGGAATCCACCCGCTCCACTTCGCGCGCGACGAGGCCATAGCAGGTGTAACTCAACGCCGCGCCGCCATAGGCTTCCGGCAGGGTGATGCCGAGGAAACCCATCTCGCCCATCTCGGTCATGATGGCGCGGTCGAAGGTTTCGTGGCGGAAGCCGTCGCGCACCCGGGTCATCAATTTCGCCTGGCAGAAATCGCGCGCGGCGTCGCGCACCTGCCGCTCCTCGGCGGAGAGCTCCGCCTCGAGCAGCAGCGGATCGGCCCAATCAAAGGGGTTGGACTCCAGCTTCGCGGGAGCATGGTCGGATTTGGGCGCGGCGCTCATGGAACCTCGGGGATGAAGACCCCCCGATCATACCCCGGCATCCTCAATTGCCTATATTCGCCGCCAGGAATTTCTGGACCTCCTGCAACACGCGGACGCGCGTCGCCGCGACCTGCAGATAGTGATCATCGCCCTCAATCGTGACGAAATCCACTTTCTTGCCGGCTTTCTGCAAGGCGGCTTGCTCGATCTGGCTTTGGGCGATCGGAACCGTCACATCGTTCGTGCAGTGAAGCAGCAGAACAGGCGCGCGCACGTTCTCGGCATGCTTCGCGGGCGAGATCTCCGACAGGAACGCCGCGTCCTTGAACCGGCTGCCGATGCGCGACTCCCAATAGGCGACCACGGGCGAGTCGCTTCCCTGATCCGATGCGGCGCTGCCGATGATCGCGGAAACGTCCCCGATGCCGGCGAAGCTGACGGCGCAGGCATAGAGGTCGGGCGAGAACGTCGCGCCGGCCAGGGCGGCATAGCCGCCATAGCTCGCGCCGACGATGCAAATCCGTTTTGGATCGGCGATGCCGTCAGCGACCAGCTTGCGGACGCCGTCGCTGATGTCGTCCTGCATCTTCTTTCCCCACTGGTTGAAGCCGGCGTCTCGGAACGACTGCCCATATCCGGTGGAGCCGCGGAAGTTGGGCTGCAACACGGCATAGCCCCTGGACGCCATGAATTGCGCCCACCAGTCGAAGGCCAGGGCGTCGCGGGACTCCGGGCCGCCATGGGGGAAAATCACGGTCGGCAGGTTTTTCGGCGTCTTTCCGGGCGGAAGCGTGAGATAGGCGTGAATCTTCAGACCGTCCCTGGCGTCATAGGCGTATGGCTTCATGTCACCCAGGTCGGATGCCTGCAACGTCGGATATTCGGATGCGAGCGGCACCAGCTGCCCCGTCGCGGGGGTGAACAGATTGTAGATTTTCGGCTCTTTGGGTGTTTCCGTGGAAACGACGATGCGCTTGCGCGCTTTGTCCCATGACACCAGCACCACAGTTTCGCCCGGCAGGGATTTTTCCAGCGACCGCTGCCAGCGCGCGAGATCGGGCTGGAAATAGTTGAATTGCTCCTTGTCGTCGATATAGGAAACTCCGACGACGTCGCCGCTCCACGCATCGGACAACACATTGTCGATATCGTATTGCGGGTTGGAATAGAGCGTTTGGCCGAAGGAGGTCTGGGCAAGAGGCAACGGGTCTAATTCCAGCGTCCCAGCACTGCCATAACGCGCGATCAGCAGCGCGCTGTCATCGGGCGTGGAAGCGACCGGCACCATGTCCATGCCGGCGGACTCGTCGATCGTCAGGCTCTTACGCCACGAACCTGCATCCAGGACATACAGGTCGCCCTTCAGGTCGTGGACCATGTCGAGGCGCGCGAGGGCCTGGCCCTTGCTGCCGGTGATCCAGCTCTGCGTGCCTTCGACGCCGCGCGCGATCTGCCCAACGTCGCCGGTGTCCGCGTCGACGGAATAAAGATCATAGGCGTAGAAAGACTGCTTCAGGCGCGTGTCATCGAGGGTCTCACCGCTGATGTCGTAGGCGCTCATCAGGACGTGGCCCGGATTGGCCGGGTCAAGACCGATGAAACTCGCGTTGCCGCTCGACACATTGAAGGCGCGCGAGCCCTTCATCAGAATGAACGGCGTGCCGTTGCTGATGCTGATGGAAACGGCGCGGACGAACTGCCGCAGGTGAAGACCGGTGCCTTCATCGTGCATCTTTTCGGCGGCATACAGCCCGACGATGCGGTCGTTGCTCGACCACTGCAATCCGACCGGCAGCGCATCCGGCGCGGCATAGCCTTTCGGTGGCGCGGTCGGCGCGTCGAGATCGAAAACGAAAATGGCGGGCTTGCCGTTGGCCGGCTCGATGGCTGCCAGATGCTTGCCATCTGGTGAGATCGCCGGATAGCGCATCGCGGGTAAAGCCCCGAACACCTCGGCGGGCGGCGCGGCTTGCGCGCCGGCGGCGAAAAGACATTCCAGCGCCCCTGCGAAAAGCAGGGCCTGCGCCGCGCGTGGCCGGTATGTCATTGTAAATTCCCTCGGGCGCCCTGAAGTATTCTTCATGGGTTCGGGAAAGTGTAGTCCACGTTGGTCAAGTATTCAAGAATACCAGGATGGTGTGCTTGTAAACCTTGTCGCCGCCGCCGTCATGTGATCGCGCCGCGCGCCGCCGCCAACCCGCTGCGGTCAATGCGCGGCCGGCGGCGGCTGGGTTGCCGGAGCATCGGCCGGCGTGATGTAGAGCTTCTGTTCCTTGTAGGCGATGTAGATATGGAAATGGCGCAAGACGTCCATGCCGAGGAGCATGTCCTCGCTGGCCTCGCCCTTGCCCGGATCGCCCAGACGCGATCCAAGTTCCGGCGTGTTTTCAAACTTCGCGTGCAGCGTGTCGGGGATGATATCGACGTGGGGGTTGGCGACGGTGATGCCTTCGAAATCCAGCGTCTTGAAGGTGTGTTTGTACGTATAGGCGCCCACGCGATCCGGCAACATGCCTGTCGTCGGCGTATCGGGCGATCCCAAGGTCAGGCCCATGTCGCTCTGCGCGGCGGGCACGGTGAGCGTCGTGTTGTACGCGCCAGTATCGACCATGGCGGTGATCGGATGCCCGTCCAGCGCCACTTGGATGAGCATATGATATGACGGAAAGGTCGCGCCGCTTCCGATGCGCCCCGGCGTACCCAGAACGCGCATCGGCACCACCGCGACCGCGGTAGCTGGCCAATAGATGACTTTGCCCTCGCAATGGTCCTGCGAGAGAATGGTCAGCTTTTGCGTCCCGAAATCGATGTCGACGTCGTAGGCGTGCAGCGTGTCCGGACCGATGATCCCGGCGATGCGAGTGTCCGTGCCGAATGGATTGGTGCCCGGCGCGATGACGAACGGCAGGTCAGGCGCGGTGAGCTTGCCGATCTGGAGCGGCGCGGTGACGAACTCGCTCGAATGCGTGGCGGACACGCTGTAAAGCTCGAAATTACCCTGCCGGCGCGCAAGCTTCAATTCATCGGCGACGTCGCCGGTGATTACGGTACCGCCACCGGTATCGAGCAGCATGAGCTTCGGCACGCCCGCGATGGTGACCGGCACGAATTCCTCGCGCCTGTCATCCGACGGCACCATGTCGACGGTCGTGATGATCGCGAGGGGCTTGCAATCCTGCGCCCATGCGGCGCCGCTCAGAGCGGTTGCAAGAAAAAGAACGGCAAGCGCCGTCCGGCCTGGTTCGATCCGCATGCCGTGCTCCCCCGTGGTGAATGGACGATAGCACAACGCAAGCGTAGCGCCAGTCCAATGCTCCGCTCCCGCAATACAGGGATCAGGCCGCGAAATATTGAAGCACGGCCTGCTTGTAAACCTTGTCGCCCACCGTCGTCATGTGATCGCGTCCCGCGACCGTGACGGCGCGGCCGTCGGCGAAGGCGGCGGCGAGCGGGCCGGGCGGGCCGGTGAGCACGTCATTCTCGCCGCACACCACCAGAACCGGCCGCGTCGAGCGCGCGAGATCGGCCGCGGTGTAGACCATGCGCGTCGCGCGCATGCAGGCGGCGAGCGCAAAGCGGTCCTTGCCGTCCTGCTCGGCAAATTCGCGGAAACCTTTCGCGGTCGGATTGGTGATCTTGCTTTTGTCCGGCTCGACCAGCGCGTCGGCGATCACGTTGCGGCGCGCGGGATCGGAGACCGCGTCGGCCGCCGCCGCGCGGTCGAGATAGCTCGCACCGACGCCGCCGATGACGACTTTGCGGAACAACTCGGGAAATTTCAGCAGCAGATGCATGCTGATGAAGCCGCCCATCGAATAGCCCATCAGGAACGCACGGCTGACGCCGGCCGCGCCCATCACGCTCACGACGTCGCGCGCCATGATGTCGTGGCCGTAGGACGCCGGATCGTGCGGCTTGTCGCTCTCGCCATGGCCGCGGCAGTCGAGCGCGATCACCCGGTAGCCGGCGCCGGTCAGCGTCTCGTACCAGCCCGGCGCGCGCCAGTTCTGCACGCGGCTCGCGGCAAAGCCGTGCACCAGCACCACAGGCTCGCCCTCGCCCGTCACCTCATAGGCGATGCGAACGCCATCGGCCGCGGTCACGAATTCGGTCATGGAATGTCCTCCACCCGAAGCTTCGCAAAGCGGCGCGAGACTGTCTATGATGGCCGCTTCCCCTATAGGTCCCCGCCCATGCCCCTGGAAGCATTGAAAAAAGAAGTCGAAAGCATCGTGGATTCGATGCGGGCCGAACTGCTGGCCTTGAGCCACGCGATCCATGGCGAGCCGGAGCTGGCGCTGGAGGAATTCAAGGCGGCGAAGCGGCTGGCCGATGCGGTGGAGAGCCACGACATTCCCGTGCAGCGCAAATCTTTCGGCCTCGATACCGCTTATGTGGCCGAGTTCGGCAAGGACCGCGGGCCGACCATCGCGATCCTGTCGGAATATGACGCGCTGCCGGGCGTCGGCCACGCCTGCGGCCACAATATCATCGCGACGACAGGGCTCGGTGCCACGCTGGCGTTGGCCAGGCTCGGCGCGCGGCTGCCCGGGCGCGTGCGCTATCTGGGGACGCCGGCCGAAGAGCGTTTCGGCGGCAAGGAGATCATCGCGCGCGAGGGCGCCTTCGACGGCGCGGATGCGGCGATGATGATCCATCCGTCCAATCTCAACCTCACCACCATGCCCTGCATCGCGATCTCGGAAGTGGAAGTGACCTATCACGGCCGCGCCGCGCATGCCGCCGCGATGCCCTATCGCGGCTTGAACGCGCTCGACGCGGTGGTCACCGCCTATCAGTCGATCGCGCAGCTGCGCCAGCACATCAAGCAGACCGAACGCCTGCACGGCATCATCACCGAGGGTGGGCTGGCGGCCAATATCGTACCCGAACGCGCCGCCTGCCGCTTCTATGTCCGCGCCTTCGACATTCATGAGCTTGGCGAGTTGAAGCAACGCGTGCATCGCTGCTTCGAAGGCGCGGCGCTCGCCACCGGCACGCGCGCCGACATCAAATGGGGTACCACCGATTATCTCGATCTGAAAACCAACTGGCCGATGGCCGGAATCTTCGAGCGCAATGCCAAGGCGCTGGGGCGCGAGTTCTTTCCGGTGAAGGAAATCCCGGCGGGCTTCGCGGGTTCGACCGACATGGGCAATGTCAGCCACCGCGTGCCTTCGATCCATCCGATGCTGGCGGTGGCGCCGGCCGGCGTCATCATCCACAACGCCGAATTCGCGGTATGGGCGGCATCCGACAAGGGCGACGCCGCGGTGATCGACGGCGCCAAGGCGCTCGCGCTGACCGCGCTCGAGCTGATGAGCGACCGTGCGCAGCTCGATATCGCCAAGGCCGATTTCGACGCGACGGCGGATATCTCCAAGGCCGCGCTCGCCAAGCTTTACGAGAACCATCCGACCGACCATCACCACGATCACGGCCATGCGCATGGCGCGGGCGGCTGCGGCTGCATGTGACATGAATGCCTGGCTGCTCATTGCCGCGATCAACGGTTTCCTGGCGGTCGCGGCCGGCGCGTTCGGCGCGCATGGCCTGCAGGGCCGGCTCGATGCGCATGCGCTGGAGATTTTCGAGACCGGCGCGCGCTATCAGATGTATCACGCTCTCGCCATCGGGCTTGCCGCCTTCGCGGCCCGCCCAGAATCTGGCTTTGGCGCTGCGTCAACCGCGGCGAACGCGGCGGCGGGCTTCTTTCTCGCGGGCATCGTCCTGTTTTCCGGCTCGCTTTATCTGCTGGCGCTGACCGGCGCGCGGGCGGTAGCGTTCGTCACGCCGTTCGGCGGGCTGGCCTTCCTGATCGGCTGGATCGCGCTCGCCTGGGCGGCCACGAAAGTCGCGTGATGACGGACAAGAGGGAAAGCGTGCTCGTTGCCGGCGCCGGCATCGCGGGGCTGGGTGCCGCGCTCGCGCTGAGCGACGGCTCGCGGCGCGTGACGCTCCTCGACCGCGATCCGCCGCCGCCCGACACCTCGCCCGAGGAAGCGTTCGCCCATTGGGAACGCCGCGGCGCCGCGCAGCTACGCCACAGCCATGCTTTTATCGGCCGCCTCACCGCGCTGATCCGCGACCGATATCCGGATCTGTTGGCCGAACTGCTCGCCGAAGGCACGCGCATCTTCGGCTATTCCGAAGCGCTGCCGCCGACGCTGGAGCCCGGCTATGTCGCGGCCAAAGGCGACGAGGACATGGCGCTGCTGTTCAGCCGGCGCACCACGCTCGAACTCGTCATGCGGCGCTATGCGGCGCGGCTGCCGGGCATCGAATTCATCTCCGACGCTGGCGTGCGCGGACTGCTTGCGCGCCGCGACAAGGGCATGCTGGTTGTCGAGGGGCTGAAAGTCGAATGCAATGGCGCGGTCGAAGAGATGCGCGCCGATGTCGTGGTCGACGCCTCGGGCCGCAACACGACGTTTCCGGACTGGCTGCGCGCCGAAGGCTTGGAGGTGCGCGAGGAGGAAAGCCCCTGCGGCATCCTCTATTACACGCGCCACTATCGCCTGCGCGACGGCACGCCCGGCGGCGGCGACCTCGGCTATATCAAGTTTGGCGTCTTCATCGCCGACAACCGGCATTTCTCAGTCACGCTGGCCACGCCTGAGATCGAAACCGAGCTGCGCATGGCGGTGATGAAGCCGGAAATCTTCGACGCCGTCTGCCTGGCGCTGCCCGGCGCGGCGCGCTGGATGGATCCGGGGCGCGCCGAACCGGTCAGCCCGGTCTACGCCATGGGCAG
>DATNNS010000205.1:0-2514 GCA_035601715.1 Rhizomicrobium sp. | reverse complement strand
ATTCTCATGGGCAGCGCGGGTGTACTTGGGTCTGTAGCCAGTTGCGGATTTCGGTGAGGCGCTGCGACTCGGTGCGCATGGCGGTACCGAGGCCGTACTTCCAGAGAAGCGGGGCGTCGGTGGGGTTTGATTGAAGCGCGCGAAGATCGGCGGCGAAGGCGGCGAGCTCGGTGGTGTCGCGGAACATGCCTTCTGTGACCAGGGTCTGGCCGTAGCGTTCGGCGACGGCGGCGATGTCGATGAAGTCGTATTCCGGGTGGTATTGCACGCCCCAGAAAGTGCCGCGGCCGTGGGTGAATGAGGCGGCTTGCAGGCCGTAGTCGTTGGTAGCCAATGTGGCGGCGCCGGCGGGCAGCGTGGCGATTTCGTCGCGATGAATGGTGGGGGCTTCGAAGGTGGGGGGTTTACCGGCGAACAGCGGGTGTTCGCGGCCGGCGTCGCTGAGCAGAATGCGCCGGCCGAATCCGAACTCGCGGCCGCGCGGATTGGCGCGCACTTCGCCGCCCGCGGCGGTGACGGCCACTTGCAGGCCCCAGCAGCTGCCGAAGTAGGGCACGCCGGCGGCGAACACGGCCTTGGCGAGTTCGATCTGGCGCGTCACGGGAGCGCCGCCGTTGTAGATGTTGAGCGCGGAGCCCGTCATGGTGACGCCGTGGTAGCTGTCGAGGGCGACTCCGGGCGGCAGCGTGGCGCCGTCGGCGGCGGTGAGGACGTCGATGTGCAGGGAGGCATCGAGACGTCGTAGCACGCGCGCGTAGCCGGTTCCGGTGTCATAGCCCAGCGCGGCGACTTGGCGTGCGCGCATCTCGGCGACATTGCCGTCGATGACGAGGATACGCGCGCCGGTCATTTGGCAGGTTCCACGGCGTCGAGACGGCCGGCTACCGAGGCACGGAAGATATGCTCCAGTTGAGCGGCGTTGACGGGGATGGGGTTGCCGCCGGCGGAGGGGTCGATCGCGGCCTCGCGTCCGATGATGTCGGCCTTGTCGGCGCTGACGCCGATGTCGGCGAGAGAATGCGGGATGCCGAGCTCGCGGCGCATGTCGAGCACCCAGGCGAGGAAGCCGTCGAAGCCGCGGGCGGGCAGGTCGAGCACTCTGGTGATGACATCGGCCTTGTCGTCGATGGCGGCGCGGTTGAAGCGCATGACGTAGGGAAGGATGACGGCGTTGGTGAGGCCGTGATGGGTGTTGAACCAGGAGCCGACGGGATGTGCGATGGCGTGCACACCGCCGAGGCCCTTCTGGAAGGCGGTGGCGCCCATGGAGGCGGCGGCGAGCATGTAGGCGCGCGCTTCGATGTCCTTGCCGTCGGCGCAGGCACGCGGCAGGTAGCGATGGATGAGGCGCATGCCTTCGAGGGCGACACCGTCGGCGAGCGGATGGAATCCAGGCGCGCAGAAGGCTTCGAAGCAGTGCACGAAGGCGTCGATGCCGGTGGCGGCGGTGACGGCGCGCGGCAGGCCGACGGTCAGCTCCGGGTCGGAGATGACGATGCGAGGCATCATCAGCGGGTGGAAGATGATTTTTTTCTGGTGCGTTTCCTCGTTGAGGATGACACCTGCGCGGCCGACTTCGGAGCCGGTACCGGCGGTGGTGGGGACCGCGACCACGGGCGCGATGCCGGCGGGGTCGGCGCGGGTCCACCAGTCGCCGATGTCCTCGAAGTCCCAGAGCGGGCGGGTCTGACCGGACATGAATGCCACGACTTTACCGGCGTCCAGCGCCGATCCGCCGCCGAAGGCGACGACGCCGTCGTGGTGTCCTGCGCGATAAACGCGCAGTCCCGCCTCTACATGGCTGCTGGCTGGGTTGCCTCTGACGGCACCGAACAGCGCTGAATCCTTGAGGGCGGCGAGCGCGCTCTTGATCATGGGGGCGCCGACCAAGCCTTCATCGGTGACGATCAGCGGCCGCTGGATGCCGGCCGATGCGCAGGCCGCGGCGAGTTCGCTGATGCGGCCGGGGCCGGCCCAGATCGTTGTCGGATAATTCCAATTGCCGCGCAATACCGGGGTCATAGCTTTACCTTGAAGTGATAGGACTTCGGCCGCGTGAGCTGCTCGAAGCCGATGCTGGAGAGCGTGCAGCCGCGACCGGAATTTTTGACGCCGGTCCAGGCGAGGGCAGGGTCGAGATAGTCGCAGCGGTTCAGAAACACCGTGCCGGTCTCGAGGGCGTCGGCAAGCGTTTCGGCGCGCGCCGTGTCCGCGGAGAAAATCGCGGCGGTGAGACCGAAGTCGCTGTCGTTCATGAGTCGCAAGGCCTCTTCGTCCGAGGCGACCTGCATGATGCCGACGGCGGGCCCGAAGGTTTCTTCGCGCATGATGGCCATGGAATGATCGACATCCACCAGCACTTGCGGTGCGAGGTAGGGGGTGCCGGGGGCGGAGGCCGGGAACAGGCTTTCGTCGATGAGTTGGCGGGCGCCGCGACCGACGGCGTCGCGCACTTGGGAGCGGACCGCGTCGGCGGCGGAGGTTCGCACCACGGGGCCAATGGTGGTTTCGGGA
>DATNNS010000204.1:0-4404 GCA_035601715.1 Rhizomicrobium sp. | reverse complement strand
CCCAGAGCGGCGCAAAGCTGGGCGAGGATTACGAAGCTTTCGTGCAAAGCGGCGACGCGGACTATGCCTGGGCGATGCCACAGGATGAGTGGGATGCGATCTCGCTCAACTATACCTCCGGCACCACCGGCAACCCCAAGGGCGTGGTGTTCCACCATCGCGGCGCGGCGCTGATGGGCTACGGCAACGTGCAGTCGTCCAACCTGCCGCGCCATCCGGTCTATCTGTGGACGCTGCCGATGTTCCATTGCAACGGCTGGTGCTTTCCGTGGTCGCTCTCCGTCGTCGCCGGGACGCATATTTGCCTCAGATGGGTGCGCGCGAAAGCGATCTACGACGCGCTGGCCGAGCACAAGGTCACGCATCTGTGCGGCGCACCGATCGTGATGTCGACGCTGGTGAACGCGCGCGACGACGAGCGCCGCGCGCTGCCCCACAAAGTCGAATTCATCACCGCCGCCGCGCCGCCGCCCGAAGCGGTGCTCGCCGCGATGGCCGAGGCCGGCTTCAACGTCACCCACGTCTACGGCCTGACCGAAACCTATGGTCCGGCAGTGGTCAACGAATGGAAATCCGATTGGGACAAACTGGAGCGCGGCGCGCGCGCCGCGAAGAAGGCGCGCCAGGGCGTGCGATACCACGCGCTCGACGCGCTCTCGGTGATGGACCCCGAGACCATGGAGCCCGTGCCGGCCGATGGCGAGACGCTGGGCGAAGTGATGTTCCGCGGCAATATCGTGATGAAGGGCTATCTGAAGAATCCCAAGGCGACGCGCGAGGCTTTCGCGGGCGGCTGGTTTCATTCCGGCGATCTCGGCGTCATGCATCCCGACGGTTACGTCCAGCTCAAGGACCGCTCCAAGGACATCATCATCTCCGGCGGCGAGAACATCTCCTCCATCGAGGTGGAGGACACGCTGCTCAAGCACCCGGCCGTGATGTTCGTGGCGGTGGTGGCGAAGGAAGACGAGAAATGGGGCGAGACGCCATGTGCCTTCGTGGAGAAGAAGCCGGGCCATGAGGCGGTGACGGCCGACGAGCTGATCGAATACTGCCGCGCCAACCTCGCCCGCTATAAATGCCCCCGCTACGTCGTCTTCGCCGAAATCCCCAAGACGTCGACGGGCAAGATGCAGAAGTTCAAGCTGCGGGAACGCACCAAGACGGTCAGTTAGTGCCTGTTTCCATCCCCGCTTGCGGGGCGGAAAAGGACATTTTCTACAAGACGGGTTCCGTGCCGCCCTCTAGTCTCGCGCACGACCGGGGATACTCATGGATCAGCCGCGCGCCAGCCGATACGCTCTCGTCTTCATCTTCATCACCATGTTCCTCGATACCGTGGGGCTCGGCATCGTCATTCCCGTGGCGCCGCGCATCATCGCGGAGCTGACGGGCCCCTATGCGAGCAACGCCGCGGCGATGAGCGCGGCGGCCTGGTATGGCGGCCTGTTGCAGACTTCGTTCGCCGGCATGCTGTTCCTGTTCTCGCCGCTGATCGGAAACCTGAGCGACCGTTTCGGCCGCCGGCCGGTCCTGATCGTATCGCTCCTCGCGTTCGGCATCGACAATCTGATCACCGGCCTGGCGCCGACCATTGCCTGGCTGTTCGTCGGCCGCATCCTCTGCGGCATCGCAGGCGCCGCCTATACGACAGCCAACGCCTATATCGCCGACGTCTCGCCGCCGGAGAAGCGCGCGGCGAATTTCGGGCTGGTCGGCGCCGCGTTCGGAATCGGATTCGTGGTGGGGCCGGCGCTCGGCGGGCTGATCGGCCAATTCGGCACGCGCCTGCCCTTCTTCGTATCGGCGGCGCTGGCGGTCGCCAACGCGCTGTTCGGATGGTTCGTGCTCAAGGAATCGCTGCCCCCTGAGAAGCGGCGCAAGTTCGAGTTCTGGCGCGCCAATCCGGTGGGCTCGCTGATCGCGCTGCGCCGCTATCCCGCGGTGCTGGGCTTTGTCGCCGTGCTGGTCTTGATGCGGCTGGCGCACGACGCCAATCCGGTGATCTGGAGCTATTACGTCTATCTCAAATTCCACTGGACGACGGCGCAGCTCGGCCTGGCGCTGGCGTTCCTCGGCATCGTCATGGCTTTCGTCTTCGGCTTCCTCACGCGTATCGCGATCCCCAAGCTCGGCGAGCATCGCGCCGCTTATATAGGCCTGCTCTGCGGCGCGATCGGCTTCGTGGGCTACGCCTTCGCGACTGAGGGCTGGATGATGTATCCGTGGATGCTGGTGTGGTCACTGATCGGCCTCGCGATGCCATCCATCAACGCCATCATCTCCCAGCATGTGTCGGCCGGCGAGCAGGGCGAGTTGCAGGGCGCGCTATCGAGCGTCGGCGGCATCACTTCGATCGTGGCGCCGATCCTGTTGACCAATGTGTTCGCATTTTTCACCGGCACGCCGTTTTCGCTCCGGCTCGGCCACGTCGTGCTCGTCAAGGATTTGTACGCGCCGGTCTATTTTGCAGGTGCGGCGTTTCTCGCGGCCGGACTTCTGCTCGCGCTCGCGGCATTGCTGCTCATGCGCGTGGAGCGCAACCAGCCCGTAACGCAAGCGGCCGAATGAGGCCCGCGTCAATTCGAAGAAGAGGAGATCAGTGGACGCTGCTTCGCAACCGTTCGAGTTCGTCTTTGATGCGGAGTTTTTCTTTTTTGAGAGCCGCGACCCGAACTTCGTCCCAGTCCGGGTGGGCCATTTCCAACTCGATCATTTCTTCGAGTCTTTTGTGCTTGTCTGAAAGTTCCAGAACATGCCCTTGCAGTGCCATACCGCACCTCCTCGTTGGAAGGGATGGGAATTAGAACACCAACCGGGCCCTCTGTCACGCGCCCCTTTCGCCGATGCTCTACAGGCTGTAAACCGGGAACCATGGCGAAAACGGCGGAAAATGGCGGCAAAAAACGGCTGGTTGTGGGCATCAGCGGCGCCTCGGGCGTCGCATGCGGCATCCGTCTGTTGGAGGCGCTGAAGGACCTTCGAATCGAGTCGCATCTGGTCGTCACCAAGCCCGGCCAGATGACCATCGGCTATGAGACGAAGCATGCGCCCAAGTCGGTCGCGGCCATGGCCGACAAGAGCTACGCGATTGACGATATTGCGGCGCCGATCGCGTCGGGATCGTTTCGTACCGGCGGCATGATCGTGGCGCCATGTTCGGTGCGCACCTGGTCGGAAATCGCAACCGGCGTGACGAGCAACCTGCTCACCCGCGCCGCCGACGTGACCTTGAAGGAGCGCCGGCCGCTGATCCTCCTGGTGCGCGAGTCGCCGCTGCATCTGGGCCATCTGCGTTCACTGACGCAGCTCGCCGAAATGGGCGCGATCATCCTGCCGCCCGCGCCGGCGTTCTACGCCGAGCCGAAGTCGATGTCCGATCTCGTCGACCAGACGGTCGGGCGCATGCTCGATCTTCTGGGCCACGAATGGCCCGATACGCGGCGCTGGGGCGAAGATCTGGTTAAAGGCCGCCGCCGCGGCAAGTCCGGATGACCGAGGCCGAGGAAGAATCGCTGCGCGGCAAGCTCGCCGAACTCGCGCAGGAGCATCGCGATCTCGACGCCGCCATCGCCGCGATGATCGAGCAGGGCGTGATCGATCAAATCCAGCTGACGCGGCTGAAGAAACGCAAGCTGCAATTGAAGGATCTGATCGCACGCATCGAAGACGCGCTGCTGCCGGATATTATCGCATAGAGCGCAATCCCGCGAAGTGTGCAGCGGTTCGCGCCAGATTGCGCGCCAACAAAACCTCTACCGCCGCTTGTGCGCGTACATCGCCTCGTCGGCGCGGGCGATCGCATTGTCGGCATTGTCGCCGCCGGCAAGCGCGAAGGCGCCATAGGAGAAGCCGACCTGCACCGCCTTGCCGCGCCACAGCGGCGGGCTGGCCTTGAGGGTTGCCGCGAGCGCCTCGGCTTTGCGGTGCGCCTGCTCCTGGTCGGCATGGCTGAGGATAATGCCGAACTCGTCGCCGCCGAGCCGGCCGACGATGTCGCTGTCGCGCACATGGGCGAGCAGCGTGTCGGCGAAATGCGACAGCACCGCGTCGCCCGCGGCATGGCCATAGGTGTCGTTGATGCTCTTGAAGCCGTCGAGGTCGAAATAGACCAGGCTCGCCGGCGTCGCATAGCGCGCCGCGAAATTGATATGGCGCGTCAGCTCGCGCACGAAGGCGCGGCGGTTGAGCAGCGGCAGAAGCTGGTCCTGGTCGGCGGCATGCTCGACCTGTTCGAGTTTCTCGCGTGTCTGCTGCAGCTCATGGCGCAGCGAGTCGACCTCGCCCATCAGGGTCATGATCGCGTCGCGCACCCGTGGCGTGAATTCGGCCTCGGGAATGCCCAGCACGCTGGCGCCCGCGACCGTCTCCGCCGGGGCGAGCGGCACCACCGCTTCGGCGGCG
>DATNNS010000203.1:0-2790 GCA_035601715.1 Rhizomicrobium sp. | reverse complement strand
TGGGCGTAGATCTTTTTGGCATAGCTTTCTTGCGTGAGACGGCCTTCGCGCCAGCCCGAGACGGTGACGAAGATCAGCACCACGTCCTGATAGGTGATCGGGATCGCGGTCTCCAGCACGTCCTTGAAGATCTCGCGGCGGGTGCCGAGATGCAGGTCGCGCACCAAGAGCTTGACGATTTCGCAGTGCCCGGGATAGCGCGCGGTCTTGTAGTTGAGGTTCTGGACCTTGCCTTCGAGCGTCTCGCACAAGGTGCCCAGACCGCCGGACGTGTTGAACGCCTCATATTCCACGCCGTCGAGCTGGAACAGCTCGCGCTCTTCCAGAGACGGCACTTCGACCTTGCGGCCGTCGCGCACCGCTTCGCAGGGATTGCAATATTCGTTGATCAGCCCGTCGGTCGACCAGGTGAGATTGTATTTGAGCGCATTGTGCGGGAACACCGGCAGCGCGCCGACGCGCATCTTCACATCCTGCAAGGTGTCGAACTTGCTGGCGAGGTCGTGGGCGACGATGGAGATGAAGCCCGGCGCCAACCCGCATTGCGGAATGAACGCGGTCGCCGCGCCGTCCGCCAGCTTCTTGATCGCGCGGGTGGATTCCACGTCCTCGGTGAGATCGAGGTAATGCGCGCCGGCCTTCTTGGCCGCTTCGGCGACGATCGAGGTCAGATGATAGGGCGTGGCGGAGAGCACGATGTCGTGGCCGTCGACTTCACGGGCGAACTCGGCGCCCGCGATATCGACCTGGCGCAGCCGCACGTTCTTGCGCGGCATGCGCTCCAGGCTCGCCGCATCGCGGTCGGCCACGGTGACGCGGTAGTCGCCGGTGGTGGAGAGGAATTCGGTGATGGCCACGCCGATCTTGCCGCCGCCCACCAGCATCACGTTCTTCATTTTATTCCCGCCCTGATTTTCCTGAAGAATCTGGCGCGAAACGCGGCCGGACGGCAGGCGGCAATCCGCCGGAAAACGCGCTATGATCCGGCGAATCGCAGGGATGACCGGCGATGTGACGGACCGCACCTCCCCCTTGTGGGGAGGTCGAAACGTCGTAGCGAAGCGAAGACGTTTCGGGTGGGGGCCAAGGGTGCGCCAGGTTTCGCCCCCACCCGAAAAAGCTTCGCTTTTTCGACCTCCCCACAAGGGGGAGGTGAAAGAAGAAAAGAATGCGCGACTCCGACTCCAAGCTTCTAGCTCTCCTCAAGCACAACGCCCGCGAACCCACCGCGTCGCTCGCCCGCAAGCTGGGGCTGGCGCGCTCCACCGTGCAGGAGCGCATCGCGCGGCTGGAGCGGGAGAAGACGATCCGGGGCTACACCGTGCGGCTCAGCGACGACGCGGCGGCGCGGCGGCTGTCCGCCGTGGTGATGATCACCGCCGATCCCAAGCAGGCCGACCGCGTCGCGGCCGAATTGAAGCGCATGGCGGAAGTGCGCTCGCTCAGCGCCGTTTCCGGCGCCTACGACATGATCGCGATGGTCGAGACCGACGCGCCCGCACGGATGGATGCCGCACTCGACCGCATCGGCAAGGCGACGGGCGTCGCGCGCACGGTATCGTCGATCATCCTGTCGGAGAAATTTTCGCGGTAGCCCGCGAAGGCGCAATTCTACGAGCTGGAATAGGGTGAGCGGAGCACGAAGCCCGCGCTCCTCAGCGCCTCGCGGATTTCCTCGCCATGCGCGGAGTCTCTCGCCTCGATGGTCATGCCGAGGTCGGCCGACTTGACCGGCATGTCGGGCGCCATGCGGTTGTGGGAGACGTCGATGATGTTGCCGCCGGCCTCGCCGACCAGCGTGGTGATCTTGGCGAGCCAGCCGGGGCGATCCTCGATCTCCACCACCAGCGACAAGATCCGTCCCTCGCGCATCAGCTCGCGCAGGATCACGTTGGAGAGCAGCCGCATATCGATGTTGCCGCCCGACAGCACGATGCCGACCGTCTTGCCGCGGAACAGGTCCGGATTGGCGGCGACGGCGGCATAGGCGGCGGCGCCCGCGCCCTCCACCACCGTCTTCTCGATCTCCAAGAGCGTGGCGACCGCGCGCTCGATCTCGTCCTCGCGCACCAACAGCACGTCCTTCACCAGCGCGTCGACGATGCGCCGCGTCAGCGCCCCCGGTTCCTTGACCGCGATGCCTTCGGCGATGGTCTGGCCGGCGCAGGGCAGGCTCTGCTGCTTGAGCACGTCGTACATCGAGGGATAGAGCTTGGCCTCGACGCCGTAGATTTCGATAGCGGGATTGAGCGCCTTGGCCGCGATCGCGATGCCCGAGATCAATCCGCCGCCGCCGACGGGCACGACCAGCGTGTCGAGCTCCGGCACATCCGCCAGCATCTCGAGCGCCACGGTGCCCTGGCCGGCGATGATCTTGGGATCGTCATAGGGATGAACGAAGACGAGGTTCTCTTGCGCCGCGATCTCGGTGGCGCGCGCGAACGCCTCGGTCAGCGTCGCGCCTTCGAGCACGACGCGGGCGCCGAACGCCTTGGTGTGCTTCACCTTCACGAACGGCGTGCCTTCCGGCATCACGATGGTGGCCGGAATGCCGAGCCTGCCCGCGTGATAGGCGACGCCCTGCGCGTGATTGCCCGCGCTCATCGCCGCGACGCCGCGCTTGCGCTCCGCGGCCGTCAGCGAGGCAAGCTTGTTGAGCGCGCCGCGCTCCTTGAACGAGGCGGTGAATTGCAGGTTCTCGAATTTGAGGAAGATCTCGCAGCCCGCCATCTTCGACAGCGTGGTGGAATGCAGAGTCGGCGTGCGCTTGACGGCGTCCGCGATCACGCG
>DATNNS010000202.1:0-2354 GCA_035601715.1 Rhizomicrobium sp. | reverse complement strand
TTGACTGTTGGCGTGCCGAGCACGCCGGGCCGGCCACCCAGCCGCGGCGCGTCTGCGCCGCGAATAACGAAAACAATTCGTTGTTGCGCGCGGACACGCGCCTGCTGGGTGGCCGCCTCAAGGGCGGCCATGACGATAAAGGGAGAACTCCGCGTCTCTGCGGCTCCGCGTGAATCCCTTCTTCTGTCTTACTCAACGTCCGCATCACCATGTTGGCAACTTAGCCGCCACGTCGGCGCCGATGAAGACCTGCGGCCCGGATGGCGGATGGGAACCGGTCTCCTGCTCGCGGTCCGCCACGCATTGGCGCACGCGATCGGCCAGTTCCGCGAAGCCGTGCGTGTCCGGCAGATCGGCGACGACGCAGGTGTCGAAATACGGATATTTGTCGTCCTGGGTGCAGCCGAACGAGGTGCGGTCGGAGCGCGCCGCGGTGATGATCATCCGGTTGTCGTCCCGCAACGCCGGCACGAACACGCCCGAGAAGCAGGCCGAGATGATGATGACGGTGGGCCGTTCGCCGCATGTCCCGTCCACGATGGTCGCGAGATCGTCGGGCCGCAGGATCGCGCTGCCCAGCACGATGCCATAGGGCGTGCCGTGCGAAGTGAAGTAAAGCAGGCAACCCTCATGCGTGCGGTTGGTGAGATCGCGCAGCGTCGTGGCGATGGTGCTCACGTCGGACGGAAAAGCGTGCGCGTCCGGATAGCGCTCGGGGCGCACCGAGAACTGCACCAGTTCCTCGTCGCGAAAGCCGATGGCGCGCAGCTCCGCCGAGACGTCGCGCCGCGCATTGTCGAAGCCTTCGGACGGCTTGTCGTTATGCGCGTGCCAATCGCCGGCCACCACGATCACCGCCCAGTTGAACTGACGGTGCGTATGGAAATACCAGCCCGCGCCGCCGAGAACGGCGATGGCCGCGAACAGGAAAAATGCATTACGCAGAATTCGGCCGTAGCGCGTCCACGGATTGAGCGGCCCGGACGGCGGCGGCTCCGGCACGGCGCCGCGCGTCAGATTGGACGCGACCCACGAACCCAGCCAGCCGAACTCCGCCATGCCACAGACGCCCGCCCCTACGGCCGCGCGAACGCGGCGACGAGCTCAATATGCGACGACCAGAGGAACTGGTCCACCGGCAGAACCGGGCCCATCGCATAGCCGCCTTCAGACAGCACGCGCGCGTCGCGGGCGAAGCTGACGGGATCGCAGGAGACATAGGCGATGCGACCGACTTTGGATTGCGCCAGCTGGGCGATCTGCGCCGCGGCGCCGGCGCGCGGCGGATCGAGCACCACGGCGTCGAAGCGCGCGAGCTCGGCGGGCGACAGCGGATGCTTGAACAGGTCGCGTTTCTCGGTCGTGACCGGCTTCAGTCCCGGCGTCATCCGCGCCGCTGCGGCCAGCGCCTCCAGCATCGCGCCGTCGCGCTCCACCGCATGGACGCGGGCACGCTCGGCGAGCGGCAGCGAGAACGTGCCGCAGCCGGAAAACAGATCGGCGACGGCCTTGGCGCGGCCGACCGCCTCGCGCACGCAGCCGAGCAGCGCCGCCTCGCCGTCACGCGTCGGCTGCAGGAAGGCTTCGACGGGAAGCTTCACATCTGCCTTGCCGAAGCGGACGGTGGGCGCCGCCAATTCGACCAGCGTTTCGCCGCCCGCCGTGACGCGCGCCAGTTTCGCGATCGCGCGCGGAAATTGCGCGTTGAGTGCGACATCGTTGCCGCGCTTCCAGTGCAGCGACAGATCGAAGCCGTTGTCGGCCTCTGTCGCATGGACCTCCGCCGCCTCGCCCTCGCGCAGCACGCCGGCCATGAGCGCGCGCAACTGCTGCACCAGCGCGGTGAGCGCCGGCGTCAGGACATGACACTCGCGCATGTCGACGATGTCATGCGAGCGCGCCGCGTGAAACCCGATCGTCACCGCGCCCCCGCGCTTCTCCAACTTGAACACCGCGCGGCGCCGCGTCATCGGCGCGACTTCGGCAATTTCCCTGACCACCGCATCGCGAACGCCCTGGCGCGCCAAGGCGTCCACCACGGTCTTGCGCTTCAGCGCGCGATAATCCGCCGGCGCGATATCCTGATAGGCGCAGCCGCCGCAGATTCCGAAATGCAGGCAGACCGGCGCGATGTGTTCGGGTGTGGTCATGGATTGCGTCGCGCGCTCAGGCGCGGACTGTCACGCGCCGCTCGCCGCGGCCGCTTCGCGCTCGCGCCCCAGCGCGCTCAGCGCGGCGGACACGATCGACTTCGCGTTGAGACCGGCGGCTTCGTACATGCGCTCGGGCGTATCCTGCTCGACGAAATGATCCGGCAAGGTCATCGGCCGCAGCTTCAACCCGCGGTCGAGCAG
>DATNNS010000201.1:0-2021 GCA_035601715.1 Rhizomicrobium sp. | reverse complement strand
CCGAAGAAGTCGAAATCGACCCATTCGTCCGCCGATCGTCCCTCTTCGCAGCCGAGCAGCGCGCCGTAAAACGCGCGCGCTTCGGCGAGGTCGCGGACGGGAAAGGCGAGATGGAAGCGGGGGCGGTCCATCGGTTGATTGTGAGCAAGCTTTGCGTCCAAGGAAAGCCCCATGCGTTTGTTCAAAGCCCGCCCCGTGAGACACCAGTTGGCCCGGCGCGCGTTGCTGCGCATCGACGGCCGCCATATCCCCATCACGCTGCGGCTCAATCCTCGGGCGCGCCGGCTGATCGTCAAGGTGCATCCCTCCACCGGCGAGGTGACGGTGGTGGCGCCGTCGCGACGCGGTCTCGATCATGCGCTCGATTTCGCAAAATCGGAACGCGACTGGATCCTGAAACGGCTGGAGCATGTGCCGCCGGCGGTGACGCTCGGGCCGGGTGCGGAGATACCGTTCAAGGGCGAGATGCATGTGATCCGCCGCGGCGAAAAGGGCCGCGCGCCGGTGTGGGTCGAACGCGACGGCGACGAGCGCATCATTCATGTGTCGGGCGAGAGCGAGCATGTGCCGCGCCGGGTGCTCGATTTCCTCAAGCGCGAGGCGCGCAAGGCGCTGGACGCGCGCACCGCGTCCTATTCCGAACTGCTCGAGATCAAGCCGCGCCGCATCACCGTGCGCGATACCGCCAGCCGCTGGGGCTCGTGCTCGACCGGCCGCTCGCTGTCGTTCTGCTGGCGGCTGATCCTGGCGCCGAGCTTCGTGCTCGACTATGTCGTGGCGCATGAAGTCGCCCATCTGCGCGAGATGAATCACAGTGCGCGCTTCTGGCGGCTGGTCGGCGAGATGGTCGCCGATGTCGACCGGCCGCAGCGCTGGCTCAGCCAGCATGGCAGCGCACTTCACCGTTACGCACCGCGGCTGGCGGATTGAGCGCGGATTCTATTGCGTCTTTGCGGTGGGACTGGCCGAGAGACTGTTGAAGATGCGGTCGATCAGATCGGGCTGGGAATCGGCGGGTGCTGTGGTGTCGGCGACCGGGGTGTTCGCCAACCCGGCCAGCGGCTTCACGGGCAGGCCCTGTTCGGCCTCTTCCATGAACGATTTGAAGATATGTGCCGGCAAGCCTCCGCCGGTGGCATGCACCATCGAGGCGTAGTCGTCATTGCCTATCCATACGCCGGTGACGAGATCTCCGGTGAAGCCGACGAACCAGGCGTCGTGGAAATCCTGTGTCGTGCCGGTCTTGCCGGCGGATGGCCGTTCGTCGAGTCGCGCGGCCTTGCCGGTTCCCGTCGTCACCGTCTCGACCATCAGCTTGGTCAGAGCCGTATCGTTTTCCGGCGACATCACCGCGGCTGCGGCCGGCGCGTTGCGCGTCCACAGCACCTTGCCGGATTTCGCTCTGATGCGGACGATGCCGTAGGGAATGACGCCGTTGCCGCCGTTGGCGAAAGGGGCGTAGGCGGCGGTCAATTCGAGCGGCGTGACGTTCGACGTGCCGAGCGCCAGCGACGCGACTTCTTCCAGCGGCGATTCGATGCCTAGGCGATAGGCAACCTTCGCGACGGCGCGCGGGCCGACTTCCTGGGTCAGTTGCGCCGCCACCGCATTGGAGGATTTCGCGAAGGCGCGCGTCAGCGTGATCTCGCCTTCATACTTGCCTTCGAAGTCGCTGGGCTTCCAGCCGTGGATGTCGACCGGCGCGTCGTTCATCAGATCGTCGGCCTGGTGACCGTGCTCGAAGGCGGCGAGATAGACGAACGGCTTGAACGCGGAACCCGGCTGGCGCTCGGCGAGCGCGCGATTGAACTGGCTCTGCGAATAGGACGGACCGCCGACCATCGCGCGGA
This sequence comes from Rhizomicrobium sp., assembly GCA_035601715.1. GTDB lineage: Bacteria > Pseudomonadota > Alphaproteobacteria > Micropepsales > Micropepsaceae > Rhizomicrobium. Next base: position 171 of record DATNNS010000201.1, on the reverse strand, counting down.
TGCCGCCATCGGGCGTCATCGCGACGAGGGCCGCTTCGCTGGCGTGCAGCTTCGCGCCCTGTTGCGCCAGTCCCAGCCTGACCGCCTCTTCGGCCTTGTTCTGCAGGTCGCGGTCGAAGGTGGTTTCGATCACGATCGGCTCGCCCGCATCGCCGATGAAGCCGTGCGCTT
>DATNNS010000200.1:0-3938 GCA_035601715.1 Rhizomicrobium sp. | reverse complement strand
CCATCACCACGAGATGCGACGCAAGCCCGCCGCCCGCCACGCGTACCGATTCGCGAAAGGCGTAGAGCGGGCTGGTGCCGATGTCTCCGAACACCACGCCGAGCGCCCCCAAGGTGAGGGCGCTCATGCGTCCCTTCTTGTGCGCCGGCTGCGGCGCATGGGGAATGTCCGAAAGCGGCGCCGCTTCCGCGGGCGCGTCCGGTGTGGCGGGCAGGGGGTCGCTCACGATTTCAGAGGATACCGTCATCCGTCAGCGTATTCGTGAACCTAACGCGCGGGACCACGATAGGCCCCGCCGGGATCGAAGGGCGCGGACCATAGGTCGCTTCGGGTGTGGCGCGAAATAGGGGCGAGGCCATATGGCGCAGATATGCCTCTAAGATGTTGTTTTCAATAACCTATCGACTTGCGACACGGGGATCTTCCGTCCCCGGTCCGATGAAGCCCTGGACCAGATAGGTCTTGATCCCCCAGGCATTGGCGCGCGGGTTCCAGACGCGGACCTCGCTCCAGTCGTTGCCCGGGCTCACATCGGCCACGGGATCGTCGACATAGATCGCGCCGTCATTGAGCCAGTTGGCGTGGTCGACGCGGATCTCGCGCGCCGACACCATCGCGCCGATCACCGCCAGATGCGCGCGGGTGGCGCCGGCATAGCCGGTCATCACCATCACGGCGCCGAGTTTGGGATCGCTGCCGCGTTCATAGCGGCCCGCGGCCGCATTCCACCAGGTCGATGCGTCGCCATAGAGCGCGATGCCCGAACGCGCGCGCGCATAAGGCACGCATTGCAGCGGATGATCCGGCGTTTCGATATGGGTGCCGCTGGTTTGCGGCCTGTCATCTGCGAGGTCGAGAGGCAGGCGCGGTCCACCGGCGCAGGCCGCCAGTGCAAAACAAAAAAAGACCGCCGTCGCGAGCCGACCGAAAGACCTCACCATAAAAGCCCTCGCTGATGCCGCTCAAGCTGGCGGCGGCTCCGGTTCGCACTCCAGGCCGGACGGTTCAAACCTCAGTCAGAACCATCAATCGTATTTTCGTTTATAAAATATGAATCAGCGGATTATCCGATCCATGATCGTACGGCCCAATGGATTGCGTGCCGCTATTCCGCTGCTTCGGGCAAAGCCGGTTCGCGGGCCGGCAGGCGTGCCGCACCGCGCAGCCCCATCGTGCCGATGGAGACAAGACCGGCCGCGGCGAAGACGAAAAACGGCGCGCTCCAGGCCTGTTCGGTGAAGGCGAAGACCGGTAGCAGGACGCCGGCGGCGAGTTCGGGCCGGCCGCGCCAGCCGCCGATATTGGCCTCGCCCGCACGCTGGGTGCGGTGGAATACCGGATCGGCACCGGAGAACGCTTCATAGGTCGCGCGCGCATTGGAGAGGATCAGCCCGCTCGGGAACATGATCGCGAGCGGCAGCGACGGCAGGAAATATTTGTCGCCGGCGCGGCCGAGCACCGCCTGTCCGCATGCCAGATATCCAAGGCTTGCACAGAGCCCGAGCACGGTGACGATCAGGCCCAGGAGCGCAACCGACGGCAGATAGACCACGCCCATCGCCATCAATGTCAGGCTGATAACCGCGCTGACGCCTGCCAGCGTGTAAAACGCGAACTGGCAGATCTGCAGCGTCAGCAGCGCTTTCTTCCATATTGGAAAGCGGCTCATCCAGATCGCGGGCAGCAATTTGCGCGCAACCTGCGCGTGGCCTTTGGTCCAGCGCGCCTGCTGCGCCCGCCACGCCGCCGCATTGTCCGGCAATTCGCCGGGCACTTCGAGATCGGAGATGAGCGCGGCGCGCCAGCCTTTGAGCGCGCAGCGGATCGAGAGATCGAGATCTTCCGTCAGTGTGTCGCCGGTCCAGCCGCCGCCATTGTCGATCGCCGCGCGCGACCACACACCCGCGGTGCCGTTGAAGGAGAACGGAACGCCGGCGCGGAAACGCGCTTCCTGCTCCACCGCGAAATGCGCATCGAGCAGGAAGCCTTGCGCCCGCGTCAGCCAGTTGCGCGCGCGGTTGGCATGTCCCCAGCGCGCCTGCACGTAAGCCAGCTTGTCGTCGGCGACGAGCACCGGAACCGTGCGGCGCAGAAAGTCGGGCGGCGGCACGAAATCTGCGTCGAACACGGCGACGTAAGGTGCGTTGGAATGTTTGAGTCCGAACGCGAGATTGCCTGCCTTGAAACCGGTGCGTGCGCCGCGGCGCAGGACGGTCATGGTCACGCCCGGCGGCGTCACGCGCGCGATGGCGGCAGCGAGGGCTGCGTGTTTCTCGGCCGGTCCGTCGTCCAGCACCTGGATTTCGAGCCGGTCGGCCGGCCAGTCGAGCCGGGCGGCGGCGGCGGCGACGCGAACCGCGAGCGCGCCTTCGTCGCAGACCGGCAGTTGCACCAGCACGGCGGGCAGCGCCGCATCGGGCAGCAGCGGCAGGCGAACGGCGCGCGCGGGAAAGAAGATGCGCACCAGCGACAGGCCGGTGAACTGCACCGCGGCTAGCGCGAGGCAAACCAGCACGACTGCCAGGATCGACTGCAGGGTCAGCGACAGAGCGAGCATAACGGAACGTTCGGACCCCGCTCTTTCCGACAACGACGCCCGCACCGGGCGACAGGTTTGGCCGCGCTGGAGAAACGCGGGACCATGCTTAAAGGACGCGTCGGCAATGTGCTTGGCGGCAGGGCCTTTCGCAAGGCCGAACTAGTCCAGCGTCCGCCTGAAGCGCGCCAGCGCGATGCTGCCGGCCGCGAACATAAAGAGAATGAGCGGCCACAGGTCGGGCCAGATCTCGCCCAAGCCGTTGCCCTTGAGCAGGATGCCCCGAACGATGCGCAGGAAATGCGTCGCCGGCAACGCCTCGCCCAGCCACTGCGCCCAGATGGGCATGCCCTGGAACGGAAAGGCGAAGCCGGAGAGCAGAATGGCCGGCATCAGGAAGAACATCGTCATCTGCATCGCCTGCAGCTGGTTCTCGGCGATGGTCGAGAAGGTGTAGCCCACCGCCAGGTTGGCGGTGATATAGAACGCGAGCGCGACGGCCAGCAGCGACAGCGAGCCGATCATCGGCACGCCGAAAACGAATTTCGCCACCAAAAGTATGATCGCGCTCTGCACCGCGCCGATGGCGATGTTGGGCGTGATCTTGCCGATCATGATTTCCAGCGGCGTCGCCGGCATCGCAAGCAGGTTCTCATACGTCCCGCGCTCGCGCTCGCGTGTCAGCGCCAGGCACGTCATCAGCACCATGGTCATGGTGAGGATCACCGCCAGCAATCCGGGCACGATGCTGTACTGGGTGATCGACTCCGGATTGTAGAGCAGATGCTGGACCACGTTGAACGGCGGCGGGCCCTGCGCGCGCGCGGCAAGGGGGCCGTTGAGATCGTCGCGCAGCGCCGTCAGGGCCACGCCGTTGACGGCGGCCAAGGCATAGCCGCTTGACGCCGGATCGGTGGCGTCGGTTTCGACGAGCAGGTCGGGTGTGGCGCCGCGCACGATGTCGCGCGTGAAATTCGCGGGGATTTCGATCGCGAACAGAACCTTGCCCGTCTGGATCAGGCGGCGGGCTTTCGCCGGCGAATTGGTTTCCGCGACAATCTTGAGATAGCTGGTATTCTCCAGCGCCGCGACGATGGAATGCGCGAAGACGCCCGGATCGTCGATCGAGATCACGGTCGGCAGCGCTTTGGGATTGAAATTGATCGCGAAGCCGAAGACGAACAGCTGCATCAGCGGAATGCCCACGATCATGCCCAGCGTGATGCGGTCGCGCCGCATCTGCAGGAACTCCTTCATCAGGATCGCGAAGATGCGTTCGACGGAGAAGCGCGCATTCATTGCACCTGCTCCTGCAAATGGATGAACACGTCCTCCAGGCTCGGCGGCGCTTCGCTGAGTACGATGCCCGGCTGACCGCGATACGGCGCCAGCGTGCGCTCCA
>DATNNS010000199.1:0-2207 GCA_035601715.1 Rhizomicrobium sp. | reverse complement strand
ACGACGGCCGTCGCCGCGTCGCCGAAGATGAAGTGCGTCTCGCGGTCGCGCAGGTTCAGATGGCTGGTGCAGATTTCCGGATTGATGCACAGGATCGCGCGCGCGCTGCCGCGACCGATCATATCGGCGGCGGTCTGGATGGCGAAGGTCGCCGCCGAGCATCCCGCCATCATGTCGAAGCCGAAGCCGGTGATGCCGAGCGCGTTCTGGATTTCGATGGCGATCTGGGGATAGGGACGCTGCATGATCGAGGCCGCGACAATCACCCCGTCGATGTCGGCAGGCGTGCGGTGGGCATCCGCCAGCGCTTGCCTTGCTGCGGCCACGCCCATCTCGGCCGATATGGAGATCTGCTCGTTCGGCCTCTCCGGCATGCGCGGGCACATCACCAGCGGATCGAGCATGCCCCGCTTGGCCACGACATGCCGGCGCTTGATGCCCGAGGCCTTGACGATGAACTCGTCGCTGGACTTGAGAAGAGCGTGCTCGGTGCCGGCCTTGATCTGGGCGCCATGGTCGATGTTGAACTGGTGGACATAGTCGTTATAGGCCGCGACGAGCTCGGCATTGGTGATGGTGTCGGCGGGCGTGAAAAGCCCGCTCCCGCTGATGGCAATGCGCGTCACTGGCAACCCTTTAGAGACCGATGGAACCTAAGCTGAAGGAGGCGGGGGGTAAACGCAAGCAGGCTTCGCGCGATCAATTAAGCTTGCGCAATATTACGCTGCCTACGGAATAACCGGCGCCGAAAGAGCACAACAACCCAAGGTCGCCCTTGGCGAGGTCGGCATTGAATTTGTGGAAGGCGATGACCGAGCCGGCCGAAGAGGTATTGGCATATTCGTCCAGAATATTGGGCGCTTCGCCCGGAAGCGGGTCGCGTCCCAGGACGCGCCGCGCAATCAGTTCGTTCATAGAAAGATTGGCCTGGTGCAGCCAAATGCGCTTCAGCGCATCCGGCGCCACGCCTTCATCTTTCATATGGCCGAGCAGCAGTTCGGCAACCATCGGCACCACTTCCTTGAAAACCTTGCGCCCTTCCTGGACGAACAGCTTGTCAGGCTTGCCGATGCCCTCAGGCGCGGTGCGGTTGAGGAAGCCGAAATTGTTGCGGATGTTGTTGGAGAATTTGGTCTTGAGCCGGGTGGAGACGATTTCCCACACATTGGCGCTCTGGGCGTCGGCGGCGCGCTCGACCACGAAAGCGGTTGCGACGTCGCCGAAGATGAAATGGCTGTCGCGGTCGCGGAAGTTGAGATGGCCGGAGCAGATTTCCGGGTTGCAAACCAGGATCGCGCGCCCATGGCCGGCTGCCACCATGTCGGCTGCCGCTTGCAGCCCGAAGGTGGCGGACGAGCAGGCGACGTTCATGTCGAACGCAAAGCCTTCGATGGCGAGCGCCTCCTGGACTTCGATCGCCATCGCCGGATAGGCGCGCTGCAGGTTCGAGCAGGCCACCAGCACGCCGTCGATGTCGGCGGGCTTGCGGTCGGCGGCTTTGAGCGCATCGCGCGCCGCGCTAACCGCCATCTCCGCCAGCACGGAAATCTGATCGTTGGGGCGCTCCGGGATCCGGGGACACATCACGTCCGGATCGAGGATACCGGCCTTGTCCATCACATAGCGGCTTTTGATACCGGACGCCTTGAGCACGAATTCAGTCGAGGATTGCTGCAACAGCGCGTCGGGGTTGCCGGCGTTGTGACGCCGGACATATTCGTTGAAGGCTGTGACCAGTTCTTCGTTGGAGATGGAGGCCGCAGGCGTGAAGAGCCCGGTACCGCTCAAGGCCAGTGCTGCCACAGACTTCCACCCCTGATTTTTGTTGGGCGAAGGCTGCCTTCGACGCGCTGTAAAGGCAAGGCTTGGCGGGCGCTCTTCTCCCGCGTATGGATCGTGCATGGAGCAGGAAACGGCGCTGATATTGTTCTCCGGCGGGCAGGATTCGACCGCCTGCCTCGCTTGGGCGCTGGCCCGTTATGGCCGCGTGGAGACCGTGGGTTTTGACTACGGCCAGCGCCACATCGCCGAACTGGCGGCGCGCCCGCGCATCCTGGCCGCGATCCGAAGCGGGTTTCCCGATTGGGCAGCGAAGCTCGGCGCGGATCACGTCCTACCGCTCGAGGTGTTGAAGGCCATCGGCGGCAGCGCGCTCACCGACCGCGTGAAGATCGAGATGGGCGCGAACGGCTTGCCGACCAGTTTCG
>DATNNS010000198.1:0-4408 GCA_035601715.1 Rhizomicrobium sp. | reverse complement strand
CGGTGACCGGGCCGCTCAGTGTCGCCGTCGGCGGCAATCGTACGATGATCGCGGCTCTCGACAGTCCCGACGAGTTGAGCGGCGTCTCGCTCATGCTGGCGGGCCACATCCATACATTCGAGGCGTTGAACTATGCGGGCGACGCGCCGCCGCAACTGATCGCGGGCTTCGGCGGCGGCAATCTCGACGCGACGCCGGCCGATCTGTCCGGCGTCAATCTCAGCGGACAGCAGGTGAAAGACGGTCTCTCGCTTCCCGGCTTCGGATTCCTGCTGATGACGCGTGACGGCGACGCCTGGCGGATCGACGTGCACAAGGTCGACGGCACGATCGAGGAAGTCTGCCGCTTCGCGAACCGGCGTTTGGATTGCGCCAAGCCGTAGCGGCTCAGCCGGGACAGAGATCCGCGTCTTTGAGCGCTTCGAGGATATTCGGCTCGTCCTGCGGATCGGCGCAGAAGGCCGCGGCATGGGCGCGGCCTTCATCCTTGCGGCCCAGCAAAGCGAGATCGAGCGCAAGCACCGCGTTTTCCTGGACAATGAATTGCGGCGTCAGGCTGTCGGCATTGCCCTCGCTCAAGCGCAGCGCCTCGCGCAATTGCGCCTCGGCATCGCTCGCGTCGTTTTTCTGCAGCAGGGAAATGCCGCGGAAATAATGCGCGCGCGGATCGCGCGGATAACGCTCGACCAGCGCGTAGGATTGCGCCTCGATGGCGTCCGGCGTGGTGGGGATTTCGCCGGGCGGCATGAAGTCGCCGCCGTGCGCGGCGTAGCTCGCGTAGTGCTGCGAAACCTGCGTGAAGGCGTAGCCCGAAACCGCCAGCAGCATGCCGGCAAGCGCCATGCCGATCATGCCGGCGCCCGGCGCGGGTTCGTCTTCGGACCACAGGATCAGGATCAGGAAGCCGAACACGGTGCCCACTACCGCGCCGCCCATATGGGCGTTGATGTCGACCGATCCGCCATGCGCCGCGACCGACGGCAGAAGCGCTGGGAACAATAGGCCACAAGCGAGATATCGCATCAGCCTGGGACGCCTGGCCGCGACGTGATAGCTGCAGACGAAAAGCGCGGCGAGACAGGCCATGATCGCGCCCGAGGCGCCGACGCTCGGCATCGTGGCCGGATTGAGCAGCAACGAGGCGAGCGCGCCGCCGAGCGCACCCAGCAGATAGAGCGCCGCGAACCAGCCGGCGCCGATCAGCGGCTCGAGCAACAGACCCGCCGCGATCAGCGCGACCAGGTTGCCCAGGATGTGGGACATGCCGCCGTGCAGGAACGGCGCGGTGAACAGCCGCCACCACTCGCTCTTGTCCATAACGAGCGCGCGGTCCGAGCCGCCCAGCGCCAGCAGGCTGAAATGTCCGGGCGCCAGCGGCCCTGAGAAATCGGTGGCATATTTCTGCTCGGCGGCGAAGACGGCGACGAGCACGACGCCGATCGCCAGCGTCACCCACGGAACGCGCAAGGCGAATGTCGCTTGGGCGGGCGCGCGAGTCGCGGGCGGCGCGGCGACGAGACCGCGCGCCGCCGCTGTGATCGCGTCCCCGCGCTTTCCAAATCTGGCCGCTTCCGGCATCACGCCCGCCTCTTACCGAAGCGGTCAGATATAGCGGGAGCGGCTTTCGAGGGCGTAAACGGCGGTTGGAGAGAGGGACGGCCTGCCACCCGAAGCCGCGCGAACCGGATGCAGTCTCCTTACGCGCTATCGCGCTTCGGAAGGCACCCTTCGCTGCTGCGCGGCGCAGGATGGCGGACAGGGTGGGATTCGAACCCACGAGACGGTTTCCCGTCCACACGCTTTCCAAGCGTGCGCCTTCAGCCACTCGGCCACCTGTCCAAGGCGCCCGGATTTAAAGGAATTGTCCTGCAAAGCAACCCGGCGGTCAGCCGAGGCGCATAGGCCCGCGGAACTGGCGCAGCACGCAGGCGATCCAGCTTCCGCTGTAGGATTGGCCGGAGCGGTCGAAGGTCCGCGGCAGCTCCTGCCAGGCCAGTTGCGGCGCCTGGTGGTGGACGCCGTGGAAATTCGCGTTCAGCACCAGCCAGCGAAGCGGCCGCGCGAGCAACGTGTTGTAGGCCCGCGTTCCGGAATCGCGCGGCGTGCCGTAATGCGGCGCGTTGTCGAGCAGCGAGAGCACACAGAAGCGCGCGGCAACCGCGAGAACCAGCAGCGGCCAATGCGCGCCCCAGCACCAGATGCCCAGCGCCACCAGCGCCAGCGTGGCCGCGAAATCGCTGCGGATGCGCAGGCGCCGTTCCGGATCGCTGAAGGCACGCAGCGCCGGATCGCGCAGAGCTTCGACGCCGCCGAACAGATGCTGGACGACCCGTTCGGTTCCGCGCAGTGGCAGCACGACGGCGAGCGGCGCGAGCGCGCCCTGGATCGTTCCGCCGCCGAGCAGCGTGAAGAAATAGCCCGGCGCGGCCGCGAGGCGCGAGCGGCCGGGCGCAACATCCTCGGGGCGGTCGCGGTCGTGGCGGTTGGCGCGGTGATGCATCAGATGACCGAAGCGCATGATGTCCCAGTCCAGGCAGATCGAAATTCCCAGCAGCCGGCCGGCGGCGCGGTTGGCGGCATCGTTTTCGAAAAGCTTGCCGTGAATGGATTCGTGCATCAGGCCCCAATGCAGTGGCGCCGTCAGCGCCAGCACTGCGATGAGGGCCGTTTCGCTGGCCGCGTTCAGCGGTGCGAACAACGGGAACACGACGAATTGCAGCGCCGCCACAGCCAGGGCGATGCACAAAAGCGCGGTGTTGATGGCCGGTCGGAAATTGGGGGAGCTCATCCCCGCTCCTGGAAAGTTCGAGACCCGCGCATTATGCACCGGGCCGCCGGCCAGCGAAATGAGACATTTTCTTCAGGGCCGCTGGGTGAACAGCATTTCCGGTGAGAAGCCGCCGCCGCTGGGGCCGGTCACCTTGAAAACCCCGCTGGCGCGCAGGCAGGGCGTGCCGTCGGCGGCCGCGACGCCATGGGCGAACAGAAGGCTGCGCCCGGTCTTGAGGGCATCGGCATTGCCTTCCACCCACGAGCCCAGCGGCGCCGGCGCGAGGAAATCGCAAGTCAGGTTCACCGTCGGCAGGAAGCCCATGTCGACCTTGCTCTGGAAGCGTGCGGCGATGGGCAGCAGCATGTCGGCGAAGGTGGCGAGCATACCGCCATGGGCGACGTTGCCGGGATTGCAATGGCGCGTCTCGACGCGAAAGCCGAGCAGCAGGCGCTCGCCGTCCCACTTGCCGTAAAGCGGACCGTTGGCTTCGAGGAAGCCCATGTTGAACCCGAGCGGCCGAAAGCCGTCGGGAATGTTGGTGGACATGGCGGCCTTGCGAATAGCGTTCGCTTCAGGCTCTAGCGGCGCTCGCGCCCTCGCGTCAATCTGAATAGGTGGCCGAACAGCCGGCGACCGCTCGGCGCGCCGCGCTCCCTCTTTCGTTTGATATCCGTGATTGGTGCATCGCCCTGCGCTGCGCCAGATGTCTTCTTGAACGCTGCCTCGGCATACCCCGATCCGGGTCGCCCCCTTGACGCCCGACCCCACCGGCCCTATCTCCACCCCACGGGTTGGCACTCTCATGAGCTGAGTGCTGCCATCTGGCGGCTCAACCGTCGGATACCCTGCAAGAACTTGAAAAACCAGGAGAATTCCCGCAATGAAATTCCGTCCGCTTGGCGACCGTGTGGTCGTCCGCCGCGTCAAAGAGGATCAGAAGACCCCCGGCGGCATCATCATCCCCGATACCGTCCAGGAAAAGCCGCAAGAAGGCGAAGTGATCGCCGTGGGCCCCGGCGGCCTCGACGAGCACGGCAAGCGCGTCATCCCCGAAGTGAAGGCGGGTGAGTTCGTGCTGTTCGGCAAATGGTCGGGCACCGAAGTGAAGGTCGATGGCGAGGAGCTCCTGATCATGAAGGAGTCCGACATCATGGGCATTCTCGAAGGCCGTCCGGCCGCGAAAAAGAAGGCCGCGTAAGCGCCTCTCTCAAACAGAATTCAGGAGAATCAGACAATGGCAGCCAAAGACGTACGCTTCGGCGCCGACGCGCGTGAGAAAATGCTCCGCGGCGTCGACATCCTCGCCGATGCCGTGAAGGTGACGCTGGGTCCCAAGGGCCGCAACGTCGTGATCGACAAGAGCTTCGGCGCCCCGCGCAGCACCAAGGACGGTGTGACGGTGGCGAAGGAGATCGAGCTTGCCGACAAGTTCGAGAACATGGGCGCGCAGATGGTGCGCGAAGTCGCCTCCAAGACCAATGACATCGCCGGCGACGGCACCACCACCGCGATCGTGCTGGCGCAGGCGATTGTGCGCGAGGGCGCGAAGGCGGTCGGGTCCGGGGTGAACCCGATGGACCTGAAGCGCGGCATCGACAAGGCGGTGACGGCGCTGGTGGAGGAGTTGCGGACGAG
>DATNNS010000197.1:0-2392 GCA_035601715.1 Rhizomicrobium sp. | reverse complement strand
ACCCGTTGCCCGAAACCTATTTCACCCAGGGCGGTTTTTCGCCTGTCGGCTTCTTCGGCATGATCTCCATAGGCGCCTTCTGGCAGCTCGGTTACGCACCCTATGTGTCCGACTATTCGCGCTATTTGCCGCCCGATACCGGTCCGCGCCACGCCTTCTGGGCCTGCTATTGGGGCTCCGTCATCGGGGCGGTTCTGCCGATGATCCTGGGCGCGCTGATCGGGCCGGCCGTCGTCGGCGGTGATGTCGTCGAGGCGATTACGCGGCTCACCGGACGCGCGAGCACGGTGATCGTGCTGCTGTTCGCGCCGGGCGTCGCGGTCGCGGGCGCCATCTGCCTTTACGGCGGCGCCCTGGCGGTAATCACCTTCATACAAACTTTCGCGACTGATTGGCGCGCCAGCGCCTGGGCGCGGGTGCTGATAGCCACCCTCATTTTCATTGCCGCACTGCTCATCGGTCTGGTCGGCGCCACGAATTTCCTGCCCCTGTATGGACGCTTCAACGAGATTCTGCTCTATGTCATGGTGCCGTGGACCGCGGTGAACCTGGTGGACTATTACTTGATCCGGCACGGCGACTACGACGTGCCGTCGTTCTTTGCGGCCGATGGCGGCATCTATGGCAGGTACAACGTGGCTGCCCTGGTCTGTTACCTGCTGGGAATACTGGTGCAAGTCCCATTCATCGCCAGCAATGTCTACACCGGCCCGATTGCCCGGGCGCTGGGCGGCATCGATTTCTCCTGGATCGTGGGCGTCGTCGTAGTGAGCGCGGTGTACTATTTTGCCGTCCGTTCCCGCGTCCATTCTCGCCCCGTGGTCGCTATCGCACCCGATTGATGTTGAGACGGCGATCCGGGCAGCTCACGCGGCAGCTCACCCTCCGGCGTTTCGTCCAGCCCCCGCGCCAGCTTGTGACCCGAATACACCGCAGCTTGAATGGTACCCGGAGCATGGCAATCGCCGATGCGGGTCACGCTCGCGATACCGGTCTCGCTGAAGCGCGGCTGCATGCCCGCGAGATCGGCGTAAAGACCGTCGACCGGCAGCCGCGCCGTCACGCTCACGATGGAGGCGGCTTCGAGTTCGAACACCTTGCCGCTGAGTTCGTTTACCAGCGTCGCCACGCCGCTGCGAAAGCCGCGGATGCCGGTGTACGGCATCATGTGGACTCCGAGGTGCAGCAGCCGCCGTGCGATGGGCAATGCCTCCATCGTGTTCACGGTCCATGCGGAGACGGTGGCAGCCGATGTAATCAGCGTCACGGGCAATCCCGCTGCACGGCAGCGTTCGGCCAGCACACCGCCCATGTAGTAATGATCATCGTCGAAGATCACCACCGGCCCGGTGCGGGGAAGGCGCTGCGACATGATGTCGTCCGGCGTGAATATCTGCGATCCGTCGAAGCCTTCGATTGGGAAACCGTGGGCGCGACCGACGCCGTCGCGCCGCCAGACGGCACCTGTGGCGATGACGATGTGGCGAGGCGCAAACTCCATGATACTCGCGGCATCCATGGGACTGTCTCGATAGATCGAGACATTCGCCATGCGCTCGAGCTGGCCCACCCGCCAATCTCGCACGCGGGCCCATTCGGAGAGTCCCGGGAGGGAGGCTTCTCGCGTAACGCGGCCTCCGAGCGTCGCCGTAGCCTCCGCCAGATGCACTTCATAACCGCGCCTTGCGGCGGCAAGCGCGGCCTCGAGGCCGGCCGGCCCGGCGCCGATGACCAGCACCGCGCCGTCGGACTTCTTGGCGGCGATCCGTTCCGGATGCCATCCTCGCCGCCATTCCTCTCCCATGGTCGGGTTCTGTGTGCAGCGCAGGTTGGTGGAGGTGTAATCGCTCGACACGCAGATATTGCAGCCGATGCATTCGCGGATGTCCTCGATACGGCCTTCTTGCAGCTTCTTGGGCAGGAAGGGGTCGGCGATCGACGGCCGCGCGGCGCCGATGAAATCCATCACGCCTCGTTTGATCTGGCTGACCATGGTGTCGGGAGAGGTAAATCGACCGACGCCGACCACCGGCTTGGTGGTGAGCGACTTCACGAAGCGTGTGTATTCTTCCTGGTAACCTTCCTTCGCGAAGCGCGAGGTCTGGCTGTCGTTGCTCCAGCCGGAAATGTTCACATCCCACAGATCGGGCAATTCCGCGAGCATGCCGATCACATCGCGCGCCTCGCCGTCATGCGTGAGGCCGGCCGGACCCATCAGCTCGTCCGTGCCGAAGCGTACGGCGACGGCGCATCGATCGCCCACGGCGTCGCGGGTATCTTCGATGAGCTGGCGCAACAGCCGGGCGCGGTTCTCCAGGCTGCCGCCATATTCATCGCCGCGGCTGTTCATGCGCGGCTGAAGGAAATGCGTCGCGATGCTCAGATCATGAGT
>DATNNS010000196.1:0-8008 GCA_035601715.1 Rhizomicrobium sp. | reverse complement strand
ACCGGATCGCCGCCATCCGCAAGCCGATCGTCGCCGCGGTGGCGGGCTATGCGCTGGGCGGCGGCTGCGAACTCGCGATGCTGTGCGATTTCATCATCGCGGCCGATACCGCCAAGTTCGGCCAGCCCGAGATCAACCTCGGCGTCATGCCCGGCATCGGCGGCACGCAGCGGCTGACCCGCTTTGTCGGCAAGTCCAAAGCGATGGAGATGTGCCTGACAGGCCGCAACATGGACGCGGCCGAGGCCGAGCGCAGCGGGCTGGTATCGCGCGTGGTGCCGGCGGCGGAGCTGATGGCAGAAGCGATGAAAGCGGCCCAGACCATTGCGGAGAAATCCGTCCCCATCGTCATGATGACCAAGGAGACGATCAACCGCGCCTACGAGACCACGCTCGCCGAAGGCATCCGCTTCGAGCGCCGCGTGTTCCACTCGATGTTCGCCACCGACGACCAGAAGGAAGGCATGGCGGCGTTCAGCGAGAAGCGGAAGCCGGCGTTCAAGAATCGCTGAGCACATTGCTCACTGGCGTTCGCCGCCGGTTTAAGGCAATCTCTGCGCCATGAAGGCGTAATCCCCATAGCGGCTTTGCCGCACCTCGCCGCGCGCCGCAGAAACGGCGCTCTTCATCCTTGGGGAATATCCATCGTGTCCAATCCAGAAAACTCCGGCGCCCTGTGGCGCCATGCTGATTTTCTCAAATTGTGGGCGGCGCAGAGCGTGTCGTCGTTTGGCGCGCGGATCACGCGCGAGGGATTGCCGCTCGCGGCCGTGCTCACCATCCATACGCCGCCGGCCGAGCTCGGCCTGCTCGCGGCGCTGGCGCAAGGTCCGGGACTGGTCGTGGGACTGCTGGCCGGCGGCTTCGTGGATCGATCGCGGCGGCGCGGGATTCTGATCGCCGCGGATATCCTGCGCGCCGCGATCCTGCTCACGGTGCCCGCGGCCGCTTGGCTGCATGTGTTGACGATGATCCAGCTCTACGGTGTCGCGGCGCTGGCAGGCGCGGCGAGCGTGCTGTTCGACATCGCCGATCACGCCTATCTGCCAAGCCTGATCGCGCGCGCCGATCTGATGGAAGGCAACACCAAGCTCGGCATCACCGAATCCATCGCCGAGATCGGCGGCCCGGCGCTGGCGGGCGTTCTCGTGCAGGCGCTGACGGCGCCCATCGCCATCGCGGTCAACGCGCTCACCTATCTCGCCTCCGCCGCATTCCTTTCGGCCATCGGCAAGAGCGAAGCCGCGGGACCGGCGAAAGAGCGCGCGCCGCTGCATCGCAGTCTTTCCGTCGGATTGTCCACGATCTTCGGCCAGCCTCTCGTCCGGCCGCTTTTCCTGATCACCGTGGCGCAACCGTTGTTCGGCGGCTTCTTTTCCGCGCTTTACGTGTTCTATGCGATCGACGTCCTGCATCTGACGCCGGCAGAGATGGGCGTCACCATCGGCGTCGGCGGGATCGGCTCGCTTACGGGCGCGTTGCTGGCGGCGCCTATCGCACGCCGGCTGGGCATCGGGCGCGCGATCCTGTTCACGGGATTGGCGTCCGGACTGGCTTCCTTCTTCATCGCCTTCGCCCATGGCGCGCCCGCCGTGGCGATGGCGTTCCTCATGCTCGCCCAGTTCTTCGGAGACAGCCTTGCGGTCGCCAGCATCGTCAGCGCCACAAGCCTGCGCCAAAGCGTCGTGCCGCTCGCGGTGATGGGCCGCGTCGCCGCCGTCTTCCGGGCAGGCGCCGGTGCGCCGGCAATCCTCGGGGCTCTGCTGGGCGGCGTGCTCGCCGCGCACTTCGGCGCGCGCGCCGTGCTGTTCGCGGGATCCTGCGGCGTCAGCGCGGGCATGCTCTGGGGTTTCTTTTCGCCGCTTTGGCGGCTCCAGGACATCCCGGTTGCGCCGGATACGCGGGCGGGCTAAAAGCCGCGCCTTCCTAAGGAACGACCCATGCCCAATATCGCCTCGTCCAAAAAGCGCGTACGCAGCAATGCCAAGAAGGCGGCGACCAATCACGCCCGGTTGACCCGCGTGCGCACCTTCACCCGCAAGGTCGAGGAAGCGATCACCGCCGGCGACAAAAAAGCCGCCCAGGACGCGCTCAAAGCGGCCCAACCGGAGATCATGCGCGGCGTTTCCAAGGGAGTTATCCACAGGAACACGGGCAGCCGGAAAGTCTCGCGGCTGGCCAAGCGCGTCGCCAAGCTCAAGAGCTAAGCTGCGCCATTTCTTGCGATATTCACTTTCAACACTGTAGATGCTTTTTTGCGGTGCGGTTTTATTGTCCGCACACGGAGAGTCGCGCGCGCTGTCACGAAATTCTCACGCGACTGTCGTTAACCCGCTGATTCGATACGAAATCCAATTTTCCGCATACGGTACAACGCTTTAAACGCGTCACCGCCGTGTCACGCTGCGCACCACGTGCATTTTTTTAACTCTCGAATCGCGGTTTTCGCTTGCATCGAACCGCGCGCCCATTTTATCTTCCCCGGGCGTGAGACGGGGCTGTGACAACAATGCCAAAGACAATACGTAACAAAATACAAGTATTGGCAAATATTGTTGTCGGTGCCGCGCTTACCGCTAAATCTAACTCCTAATCTAAATCTTGACAGGCGAAGCCACGGGTAGCCCGACTGCGCCCGCTGCGTGGCCTTTGCTGGAGATCGCTTGCCATGGCCGCGCAGAATGCCGCTACCGACTATGCCGGCGACATTGGGGTCAGCGAGGCGTGGGACATGCTCGCCTCCGATCCAAAGGCGCAGCTGATCGATGTGCGCACAGCCGCGGAGTGGACCTTCGTCGGCGTGCCCGATCTGTCGCGCCTCGGCCGTCCGGTTCATTGCCTGGAATGGCAGAGCTTTCCGTCCATGGCGATCGATCCGGACTTCGCCAAGGTCGCCGCCGATGAGCTGCGCCGCGCCGGCGCAGGTCCCGACACGCCGCTGCTGTTCCTGTGCCGCTCGGGCGCGCGCTCGCGCGCCGCGGCCATCGCGATGACGCGCGCCGGGTTCACACGTGCCTACAACGTCGCCGGCGGCTTCGAGGGCGATATCGATCATGACGGCCATCGCGGCCACAAGACGGGCTGGAAGGCCGCGAACCTTCCGTGGCAACAGACCTAGAGAGAGGAAACCGGATGAGCCGAAGAGTGTGACAACGCGCCAGAATGGGCGCGACGAAAAGAAAATCTCGCGAATAAGGGGTAACCGGCGCGAACAGCCGGATGACAAAAAAGGCAAGGGACATGACACAGGCCATGACTTCACACATCGAATGGGACGCGGTGTGGGCGGCGGCGCGCGAGCGACTGCGGCGCGAATTGGGCGACGCGGTTTTCGAGGCGTGGATCGCGCAGCTCGTGCTCACGGGATTCGAGAAGGATGAAGTCGCGCTGGCCGCGCCCAAGCTGTTCCACCGCAATTGGGTCGCCAGCCAATATGCCACGCGCATCGAGCGCGCCTTGCGCGCCGAGGGCGGCGAGCCGGCGTCGCTGTCCATCGCGCTGATGACGTCCAGCGCCGCGATCGGCGGCGAAATCGCCAAGGAAGCGCCGCGGGAGGCGGTGCCGGCGTCGATTTCCTATCTGCGTTCTGACGGCGCCGCCGACAAGCAAGAGGGACGGCGCAGCCTGTCCAATCGGGTGCTCAATCCGGCGCAAACCTTCGATAACTTCGTGCCGGGCCCCGCCAACGAATTCGGCTATCGCGCGGCGCGCGCACTCGCCACCGGCGAAGCGGACGACATGCCGCTGCTCTATATCCATGGCGGCTTCGGCTTCGGCAAATCCCATCTGCTGAACGGCATCGCGCTGGAGGCCAAGAAGCGCGGCCGGCGCGCGCTGTTCCTGGGCGCGGAGGATTTCATGCGCCAGTTCCTCGGCGCGCTGAGCCGCAAGGACACGCTGTCGTTCAAGGAGGAGTTGCGCGCCGCGGACATCCTGCTGATCGACGATCTGCAGCATCTGTGCCGCTCGACTTATACGGTGGCGGAATTCCTGCACACGCTGAACGCGTTCTCCGACCTGCGCCGCAAGCTTGTGATCGCCTGCGACCGCGCTCCCGCCGGCCTCGAGAACTTGGGCGAGGATCTGCGCTCGCGGCTCTCGGGCGGCCTCGTCATTGCGCTCGACAAGCCCGACCGTCCGACCCGGCTGTCGATCCTGAAGTCGCGCGCCGCCGATTATGCGCGTCTGCGCCCGGATGGCGCGCTGCCGGAAGATGTTCTCGAGCGCATCGCCGACATGGAAGACGCGAGCCCGCGCGACCTGATCGGGATATTCACCAAACTCGCCACCTATGCCGACCTGACCAAGCAGCCGGTGACGATGGAAGTGGCCGAACAGACGCTGGGCAGCCGCAATGCCGGCACGCGCAAGACCTCCATCGAGGACATCCAGCGCAAGACCGCGGAGTTCTACAAGCTCGACTTGCGCGACTTCCAGTCGGCCGGCCGCGCCCGGCGCATCGCGCGTCCGCGCCAGGTGGCGATGTATCTCGCCCGCGCGCTGACCATGCGGTCGCTGCCGGAAATCGGCAAACGCTTCGGCGGTCGCGATCATACAACAGTACTGCATGCCTGCCGCCGCATCGCGGCGCTGTGCGAGGAGGATCCCCTGTTCAAGCAGGAAGTGGATTTCCTGAAGAACGTGCTGTCGCGCAAGCAGGACATGGACGCCGCCAAAGAGCAGTAGTGGCGCGGCTTCCCTTGCCCCGCTCGACCCGGCCGCCTTAGCATGGGCGCCGGGGGTGGCTTGTGAATTCCATATTGTTCGTCCTTGCGCTCGGTACCGTGACGATGCCGAGCGGGCCGCCGCCGCAGGCGCATTCCTGCGCCCAGGCGGCGCAGGTCGCCGGCCAGACCATCACGCCGGCCAATCGCGCGGCGCTGCTCGCGCAACTGCGCGACTTCGCACAGCAGTGCATCAAGGATGGCGGCGGCGGCGACGGCTATATCTTCCTCGGTGAGGCGGATTACGAGCTTTCCGATTACAAGGCCGCGACCGACGATTTCACCCAAGCGGTACGGCTGCAGCCCGGTTCCGCCAGCGCGCATTACGATCTCGGCCTGGCCGAAGCGCAGCTCGACAATCAAGATGCCGCGATCTCCGAGTTCACGGCCGCGATCTCGATCGACAACGGCGACCCGGAAGCCTATTTCGAGCGCGCCCGCGCCTGGCTCGAAAAGAACGAAAACGACAAGGCGATGGACGACGCCAATCGCTCCATCGCGCTGCGGCCCAACGCCGGCGCCGGCTACACCGTGCGCGGCCTGGCGCGCGCGCAGAAGAACGACCTTGACGGCGCCATCGCGGACTACACAACGGCCATGTCGCTCGACGAGGACGACGCCGACAATTACAGCGATCGCGGCGGAGCTTATCTGGCACAGAAGAGCTACGACAAGGCGAAGAAGGATTTCGATACCGCGCTCGCGCTGGCGCCCAACGACGAATGGACGCTCGCCAAGCGCGGCGACACCGAGCTGGAACTCGAACAATTCGATGCGGCGATCAAGGACTACACCCGCATCCTGACGCTCAAGCCGAACGACATCTCGGCGCTCAACGGCCGCGGACTCGCCTATTTCCGGGGCGGCCACGACGACCCTGCCATCGCCGACTTCACCGCGGAAATCGCGGTCGCCAGGGACGATGGCGTCCCCTGGTTCAATCGCGGCCTCGCCGAACTGGACGAGAAGAAATATCCGCAGGCCATTGCCGATTTCACCGAAGCCGGCCGGCTCGATCCGAAGGATGCCGATGCCGTCGGCGAGCGCGGCCGCGCCAAACGCGGAGCCGGCGACATGAAGGGCGGCATCGCGGATATCCGCGCCAGCCTCGCGTTGAATCCGTCGAGCGATTTTTTCATGATCGAGCTGGGTCTCGCTGAGGCCGACGACAACGATTACGACGGCGCCATCCAGACCTACACCCAGGCTCTCGCTTTGAAGAGCGACGACTGGGTCACCTGGTATGATCGCGGACTGGCCTATCACGACAAAGGCAACAATGACGCCGCCGTCGCGGATTACGACAAGGCGCTGACGCTGGGGCCGGACAAGGCGGAGATATTCACCGAGCGCGGCAATGCCGAATTCGACCAGAAGAAATTCGGCGACGCGCTAAAGGATTTCACCCAGGCCGTGACGCTCGACCCCAAGAGCGAGGACGCCTGGTACGATCGCGGCCGGACCAATCTCGAGCTCGACAACAACGCAGCCGCCATCGCCGATTTCGACAAGACCATCGCCCTCGATCCCAATGCCGACCAAGCCTATCTGGAACGCGGCATTGCCCACCGCTCGCTCCGCCAGCCCGACGCCGCCATCGCCGACTATACGAAAGGCATGACGATCAATCCGAAGGAAGATGCGTTCTATTTCGATCGCGGCCTTGCCGAATATGACAAGGGCCAGATGGACGCGGCCATTGCGGACCTCACCCAATCCATGACGATGGATCCGAAAGATCCCAACACGCCGTTCAATCGCGGGCTGGCCTATCTGGACGAGAAGAAATTCGACCTCGCCATCGCGGATTTCTCGCACGCCATCGCGCTCAAGCCCGACAAGGCGGACGCGTTCATCGAGCGTGGCCTCGCCGAGGAAGACAAGAACCAATTCGACGCGGCGGAGCGCGACGAAAGCGCCGCCATCGCGCTCGCGCCGGGCACCGCCAAGGCTTACGACAATCGCGGCCTGACGCGCCTGCGCAAGAGCGACTTCAAGGGCGCCGCGGCGGACTTCACGCGCGCAGTCGCGATCGACGCGACCGACGAGAGCTACGTCTACAATCTCGCCGAGGCCGATCTGGGCCTGGCTGACCTGGATGACGCCATCGCGGCTTTCAACAAAGCCATAGCGATCAAGGCGGACTTTGCCGAAGCCTATACCGACCGCGGCCTTGCCAAAGTGCACAAGGACGATTTCGACGGCGCCATCGCGGACGAAACCAAATCCATCGCGATCAGCCCCGCCGATCCGCATGCGTTCACCGATCGCGGCATGGCCTATCGCGGCAAGAAAGACCTCGATGCCGCGCTGGCGGATTTCAACAAAGCGCTCGCGCTGGATCCCAAGTTCATCTTCGCGCTCATCCAGCGCGCGCTCGTGAACATGGACAAGAAGAACTACACGGCCACATTGTCCGACTATGACAGCGTGCTCGCGGCGCAGCCGGACTCGCTGGAGGCGCTCAACAATCGCTGCTGGGCTCGCGCCATCGCCGATACCGATCTGCCGGGGGCGTTGCAGGACTGCAACCGCGCCCTTCAGATCGCCCCCAGCGTACCGTCCCTGTTCGACAGTCGCGGCTTCGTTCGCTTCCGCCAAGGCGATTTTCCGGGTGCGCTGGCCGATTACGACGCCGCGCTGGCGCTCGCCCCCAAACAGCCCAGTTCGCTCTACATGCGTGGCATCACGAAGCTCAGGCTGGGCCAGGCCGCTGAAGGCCGAGCCGATATCGCTGCCGCGGAAGCTTTGTCGCCCGATGTGGCGGGCCTTTATGCGGATTTTGGGGTGCGCCCGTAGGCCGGTTTTGGGTGAGATTTGCTGTTCTCTTTTCCCCCCGCCTGATATACTCCGGTACTTGAGTCGAAGCCCCCTGTAAAGCTCAAGAAATTCAACGGGTTACCGGTCGCCGCAGGTGTGCCGGGACGGGGGACAAAACGGGCATCCGAGGCAAGCGCAGAACCGATGAAAATCACCGTCGAACGTGGCGCCTTTTTGAAGGCGCTCAGCCATGTCCAGAGCGTCGTCGAGCGCCGCAACACGATCCCGATCCTGTCGAACGTGATGATCGAAGCGGGCAAGGGAAAGCTCAAGCTGACCGCCACCGATCTCGACATCGAGATCGTGGAATCGATCCCGGCCGACGTGATCCGCAACGGCGCCGCCACCGCGCCCGCGCACATGCTCTACGACATCGTGCGCAAGCTGCCGGACGGCGCGCAGGTGCAGGCCGAGCTTCTGACCAGCGAGGGCGGTCGGCTTTCGGTCTCGGCCGGCGCCGTGCG
>DATNNS010000195.1:0-10044 GCA_035601715.1 Rhizomicrobium sp. | reverse complement strand
GAACGAGCTGCGCAAGCAGGGCGTCAAGAAAGGCGACCGCATCGCGCTGATCATGCGCAACCTGCCCGAATGGCCCGCGATCTTCTATGGCGCGCAGATCGTCGGCGCGATCGTCACGCCTTTGAACGCGTGGTGGACGGGGCCGGAGCTCGAATACGGGCTGGTGGATTCCGGCACCAAGATCGCCTTCGTCGATGCCGAGCGGCTCGAGCGCATCTCCGAGCATCTCGTCAATTGCCCCGCCCTCAAGCGCATCTATGTCAGCCGCTATGCCGACGAATTGCCGAGCCCGATCGTGACGCGGCTGGAAGACGTGCTGGGCCAGGTCAACGACTGGATGAAGCTGCCCGACGCGGCGCTGCCCGCGGCCGATCTCGCCCCCGACGACGACGCGACCATTCTCTATACCTCCGGCACCACGGGAAAACCGAAAGGCGCGCTCGGCACCCATCGCAACATGCTGTCGAACATCATGGCGTCGGCGAGCGCTGCGGCGCGCAACTTCCTGCGCCGCGGCGAGGCGCCGCCCGTGGCGAACCCAAACGATCCGCAGCGCTGCACGCTGCTCTCGGTGCCGTTCTTCCACGCGACGGGGTGTTTCGCGGTGCTCAACCCCACCATCGCGGCCGGCGGCAAGATCGTGCTGATGCGCAAATGGGACGTCGAGCTCGCGATGCAGCTGATCGAGCGCGAGAAGGTCAACGGCGCCGGCGGCGTGCCGACTATCGCCTGGCAATTGATCGAGCATCCCAACCGCCGCAAATACGATCTGTCGAGCCTCGAGAGCGTCGCCTATGGCGGCGCGCCGTCGGCGCCCGAACTGGTGCGCAAGATCGTGGAAGTGTTTCCCAAATCGCTGCCCGGCAACGGCTGGGGCATGACGGAGACGTCCGCCACCTGCACCACCCACAGCGCCGAGGATTACGAGAACCGCCCCGACAGCTGCGGTCCCGCAGTGCCGGTCTGCGATCTCAAGATCATGGATGTCGAAGGCCGCCGCGAACTGGCGGTGGGCGAGGTCGGCGAATTGTGGGCGGCCGGCCCGAACATCGTGAAGGGCTACTGGAACAAGCCCGACGCGAGCGCCGCCACCTTCGTCGACGGCTGGGTGCGCACCGGCGATCTCGCGCGGCTCGATGCCGAAGGCTTCTGCTTCATCATCGACCGCGCCAAGGACATGCTGATCCGCGGCGGCGAGAACATCTACTGCATCGAAGTCGAGAACGTTCTCTACGAGCATCCCGCCGTGATGGACGCCGCCCTCGTCGCCGTGCCGCACAAGACGCTGGGCGAGGAACCGGGCGCGATCGTGCATCTCAAGCCGGGCATGCACACGACCGAAGAAGAGCTGCGCCAGTTCGTCGCCGGCAAACTGGCCGCGTTCAAGGTCCCGGTGAAAGTGGTGTTCTGGCCGGAGACGCTGCCGCGCAACGCCAACGGGAAGATTTTGAAGACGGAACTGAAGAAGATTTTTGCCTGACTTCTTCTTACCCGCCCCTTGTGGGCGGGTCGAAAAATCCGAAGGATTTTTCGGGGCGGGGGTCAGTGTCGAAACCGTCCCCCTCCCCGAAAATGCTTCGCATTTTCGACGCTCGGCCGCTGCCGCGGCCTCGACCCACAAGGGGCGGTAAGCGAATCGTCTGTACAAACCGTCCCTTCCGGCACCCGCATTTTTCCGCGGATTGCTTGACAGCGATGCGCTCCTGGACTACTTTTGTTCCATCTCCCGAATCACGTCCGAACGGCAGGTTTCCGCAGGGCTTTCCCGCGGCGGCCCGTTTTCGCGCGCCGGGATTTTCCGCAACAGGAGCTCAC
This sequence comes from Rhizomicrobium sp., assembly GCA_035601715.1. Taxonomy (GTDB): domain Bacteria; phylum Pseudomonadota; class Alphaproteobacteria; order Micropepsales; family Micropepsaceae; genus Rhizomicrobium. The sequence goes on along the minus strand of DATNNS010000195.1, from coordinate 8,229 downwards.
CATGCCCGTCTTCCGATAGCCGCCGCGGCGGCGCACAGAACACACACATCTTGAAAAAAGCGCTCGCGATGGGGACTCGAATTGCGTCCGCCGCGAATTTTGCAGAGCGCACTTTGTTGCACGCGGGACTCTGTCCGCGGCGACCCTCATTTCGCCGCTAATTCGAAAACAGCCCCATCAGCATCGGCTTGGCGTAGAGCGCGGCGGCTTCGCTCCTGTCGGCGCCGCGCACGACGCTGGTGAGCGAGGCGGCGGCGTTGAGCGTGGCGTTGAGGAGCTGGGCGGCGATGACGGGATCGACGGCGCGCAGCGAGCCTTCGGCGATGCCGTCGGAGATCATCGCGGAGAAGCGGTCGGAGACGCGGTTCCACTGGCTGAGCACATCCTGGCGGATGGCCTCGGGCAGCGCGCTGATCGCCGAAGTGCGCAGCAGCGGGCCGTTGTCGGAGACCTGATAATCGGCGAGCGCCGCGGCGGCGGCGGCGAGACGGTCCCACTGGTCGCCGGGAAGCTTCATCGCGGCGGACTGCACCTTGCGCATGATCGCGAAGCTGCGCGCGAAGCAGGCGACGACGAGATCGTCCTTGGCCTCGTTGTGATGATAGAACGAACCCTTGGTGACGTTGAGTTGCGCGGAAATCTTCTCCACCGATGCGCCGCGATAGCCGCGCTGGTTGATCAGCCGCGTCGCGGCGGTAAGGAACGTGTCGCGCGCGCTGTCGCCGGGCGGCGCGAGGGCGGTGACGGGCGGCGGCGCCCAGCGCGCGCCGTCTTTCGCCAGGCCGTTGGCCAGAATGTCCAGCATGCGCTCGCCGATGCGCGGATAGTCCTCGACGTCGTAGCGCCCGAGCCAGGCCACCGACCAGAAGATCTGCTCCATCAGCACATGCGCCCGCGCGGTGGCCATCTTGCGGTCGATGCCGTCGTGGCACGGCGCGTGGAACAGCGTGCGCACGCGGCGGAACATCGCGTTGTAGGATTCGACAACGCGCGACAGATGCGGCTCTTTCAGGGCGCGGATGTCGTTGAACATCGCCATCGGCGCTTCCTCGCCCAGCCGAATGCGCCGGTTGAGGTCAAGATAGAGCGAGAGGAAACGGTGCAGCCGCTCGCGCGGATCGGGGGCGCCGAGGCTGGCGGCGATCAGCGTGTCGAAGCGCTCGATGCTGGCGAGGAAGCAGGCGACCGCGAGGTCTTCCTTCTTCTTGAAGTAATAGGTGACCGAAGTGGTGATCAGATCGACACTGGCGGCGACGTCGGCCAGCGTCATGCCCTTGATGCCGCGCCGGTTCAGGATGCCGGCGGCCGCCGCGACGATCGCCTCCTTCTTCCTGGCGTAGCGATGCGTGGAAGCCGGGAGGGGCTGCTCGATGTCCATGGGCGAATTGTACGGGAATGCCGGCCGGCTTCAAATACCGAGTTCGGGCGGCGGAACGCCGGCGGCTTCGGCGGCGAGACGCTTGAGATTTTCCTCGTGCGATCGGCGGTTGATCGGGAAGAAGCTGATAATGACGAAACCGACGCCGTAAAGCGCGACGTTCGTCACCATGTAGATGATCGCGAATTTGCTCACCACGTTGTGGGGGATCTGACCCGGCAATTTGTCGGACGGAAAGCCCGCCGCCCACAGAACGAGGCCAGAGGCGAACAGGCCGAGGCCCGAGGCCGCCTTCTGGATGAAGCTGTTGCCGGCGAAGAACAGGCCCTCGGAGCGCCGCCCGGTGGTGATCTCGCTGTGCTCCACGACGTCGGCGATCATCGACACGATCATGATCGAGCTTCCGATCGCGAACGCGCCGCCGACCGCGCCGAAACAGAACAGCAGATAGAGCAGCCCCGGCGTCTTCAGCGTCAGGATGCCCAGCAGGCCCAGGATGAGCGGCACGTTGCTGATGGTGACGCCGCAAGCGAACATGCCGATCGCGGATTCCTTCTTGCCGAAGCGGCGCGACGCCGGGATCGCGATCACGAAGGCGAGGAACACGGCCACGAAGATCGAGAGCGTCAGGAATCCGATCTGCGCATTGCTGAACATCCAGAAGAACGTGTTGATGTAGAAGCTCAGCGCGAACACCAGTCCGGTCGCTAGGTTGAAGAAGATGGCCGAGACCAGAAGAATGAGGAACGGCCGGTTGTTGAGCGTGGAGATCATTTCCCGCGCGTATTGCAGCGCCGTCATCCGGCGCTCTGGCGGCTTGCGCAGGTAGGGAATGTATTTGTGGGTGCCCCAGGACGAAACGAGAATGACCACGAACATGACGATCGCGGCGACATAGCCGTAATGGCTGTAGCCGACGGGATTGAGCTGCCCGGTCTTGTGCGTCGCGTCGGCATGGAGAAAGACGAGGAACGCCAGCGACGACATCCCGAGCCCGCCATACCAGGCGAAGAATATCCGGTAGCCGGAGAATGAGGTGCGCTCGTCGTAATCCTCCGTCAGCTCCGGGATCAGCGCGGAGCTCGGGATCTCGTAGAAGGTGATGAAGGTGCGCACCACCACCGCGACGACGATCAGATAGACGAACAGCGCGCCTTGCGACCAATGCGGCGGATTCCACAAGAGCAGATAGCTGACCGCCACCGGAATGGCCGAGGCGTACATCAGAGGATGCCGGCGGCCCCAGCGTGTGTGCAGATTGTCGGAGAAATGACCCACGATCGGGTCGAGAAAGGCGTCGACCAGCAAGGCGATGAAGATCGCCAACCCCACCAGCTGCGCCGGCAGGTGCAGCACCAGATTGTAGAAAGGCAGCAGGATGGTCTGGAAACCGTTGTCCTTGACGCCGAAGGCGGCTGAGCCGAGACCGTAGAAAATCTTGGTGCGGAGACTCGCAAGCCCGCGTTTCGCCGACGCCGCGTCCATCCAGGCCTCTGTCCCTCGTTGCGCCGCGGTTCGTCCCGTGGCGGGTGGGTTAGAACGTGTGGTATGGACCTGCCTGCGTCAACCTTGATCGTGAAGATTTGACGACACCGGCCGCGCGGGCGCGCCGGGCGCATAGAATGGCGGCGCGAATCTGCTGCGCTGCGGAGAACCGATGGATTGGAACGCGACGCGATACGGCTTCTGGGGCGCGGGTATCGGCTTGGCGGCCGGCGGCATTGTGATCGCGAATGGGCTGCACGGCGGCCCCGCGATCCTGGCCGTCTGCGTCGCGCTCGCGGCCGTGCTCGCACTGATCGCCGGCCGCCGGCTGCGCGGCCCGGGCAAGTTCGCGGCGACCGTCGACGATGGCGACGCGACGCTGCTGCCGTCTCTGGCGCGCGAAGTCTTCGAACGGCTGCCCGATCCGTTGCTGCTGCTCGACGCCTCGGGCCGCGTGGTCTTCGCCAACAAGGCGATGCGCGACGTGGTGGGAACCGGGACGCAGAACAAGCCCGTCTCATCGGTGCTGCGCACGCCGGCGGTGCTGAACGCGATCGAGCGCACGGTCGCCACCGGGGAGCCGACTTCGGTCGCGTTCTCGATTCCGGTGCCGGTGGAGCGGCACTACCAGGCCTATGCGACGCGCATGGAACAGAGCCCGCGGCTGACCGCGCTATTGCTGCATGATGTGACGTCCATGATCCGCGCCGAGGAAGCGCGCGCCGATTTCATCGCCAATGCGAGCCACGAATTGCGCACGCCGCTGGCCGCCGTATCGGGCTTCATCGATACGCTCAAAGGCCACGCCAAGGACGACGAAGGCGCGCGGGCGAAATTCCTCGACATCATGAGCGAGGAGGCAAACCGCATGCGCCGGCTGATCGACGACCTGCTGTCGCTGACGCGCATCGAATTGAACGAGCACGTCCCGCCGTCGGGCAGCGTCGACATCGTGGCGCTGGCGCGCAACGCGGCCGCGGCACTGCAGAGTCTGGCCAAAGCCGATGCCGTCACGATCTCGGTGGCCGACGCGAAGGACCTGCCCGCCGTGATCGGGGAACGCGACGAGCTGACCCAATTGCTGCAGAACCTGATTCACAACGCGATCAAATACGGCCGCGACGGCGGCCATGTCTGGGTGAGCTTTGCCCTGGCGCCCAGTTCGGCGACGCCGCCGGGCCGGCGCGGCGGCGGTGCGATGGTCGCGATCTCGATCAGGGACGACGGCGAAGGCATCCCGCGCGAGGCCGTGCCGCGGCTGACCGAGCGGTTCTATCGGGTGGATGTGAAGCGCAGCCGCGAGCGCGGCGGAACGGGGCTGGGCCTCGCCATCGTCAAGCACATCGTCAATCGCCACGGCGGCAAGCTTGCCATCGAGAGCAAACAGGGCGAGGGCAGCACCTTTACCGTGTTCCTGCCGACGCTGCCCGTATCCGGTGTCACAGAAGTGTTATAGAACTGTCGCACAGATTTGGCGCGGCACCGCTAGGTCAAGGCCATGTGGTTCCGGCGGAAAAAAGCGACAGAAGAGCCACCAGCGAGAAGCGAAATGACAGATCACATCGTCAAGGCCTTCACCGAGCAGCTCGAGGCGCTGACGACGAGCGTGGCGCAGATGGGCGGGCTGGCGGAGGCGCAATTGGCCGATGCCGTCGAGGCCATTGCGCGGCGCGACACCGCGCTTGCCGAAGGCGCAATCGCCGGCGATCCGCGCATCGACCAGCTGCAGCAGCAGGTCGAGAACCAAGCGCTCAAACTGCTCGCGCTGCGCCAGCCGATGGCGATCGACCTGCGCGAAACGCTGGCCGCGATCAAGATCGCGAGCGAACTCGAGCGCATCGGCGATCTCGCCAAGAACATCGCCAAGCGCGCGCTGGTCTTGAACCGCGAACCGCCGATCCGGCTGACGCAGAGTCTGGCGCGGATGGGTCGCGCTGCGCTCTCCCAGCTCAAGCTGGTGCTCGATGCCTATTCCGACCGCAACGCAGAAGCCGCGGAATCGGTGTGGCGCAACGACGGCGAGATCGACGAGATCTACAACAGCCTGTTCCGCGAACTGTTGACCTACATGATGGAAGATCCGCGCACGATCGGACTGTGCACGCACCTTCTGTTCGTCGCCAAGAATATCGAGCGCTCGGGCGACCACGCCACCAACATCGCCGAGACCGTCTTTCACATGGTCAGCGGCGGACATCTCGCGAACGAGCGTCCCAAGGCCGACACGACGAGTTCGACAACCATTCCCTTCGAGCAACGGAAATCCTCATGACCCTCAAGCCCAGCGTATTGATCGCCGAGGACGAGGGCGCGCTCGCGACCCTGCTGCGCTACAATCTGGAGCGCGAGGGCTATCGCGTGCTGGAGGCCCAGGACGGCGAGGAGGCCTTGCTTGTCGCCGGCGAAGAGCGGCCCGATCTGGTGCTGCTCGACTGGATGCTGCCGCAACTCTCCGGCATCGAAGTCTGCCGCCGCCTGCGCGGGCGCCAGGAGACGCGCAACGTGCCCATCATCATGTTGACGGCGCGCGGCGAGGAGACCGATCGCATCCGCGGCCTCGACACCGGCGCCGACGACTACATCACCAAGCCGTTCTCGATGACCGAACTGCTGGCGCGGCTGCGCGCGGTGATGCGGCGCATCCGGCCGAGCCTGGCCGAAGACGTCGTACGCATCGGCGACATCGAGATGGACCGCGCCGCCCATCGCGTGCGCCGCTCGGGCCGCGACATCCATCTTGGGCCGACGGAATTCAAGCTGCTCGATCATCTGATCCAGCACCCGGGACGGGTGTTCTCCCGCGAGCAATTGCTCGATGCGGTGTGGGGCTCGGACGTCTATGTCGAGGCGCGCACGGTCGACGTCCATGTCGGGCGGCTGCGCAAGGCGCTGAACTTCGACACCGAGCGCGATCCCATCCGCACCGTGCGCTCCGCCGGCTATTCGCTCGACGACGCCTTCGCGGCCTAGGCGGTGGGGACTTCCTCGAGAAGCTTCGTCACCGGCGCCTCGAGGCCATCGGGCTTGGTCAGCGGCGAATAGCGCGCGACCACTTCGCCGCGGCGGTCGACGAGAAATTTCGTGAAATTCCACTTGATCGCTTCGCTACCGAGCAGGCCGGGCTTTTCGTGCTTGAGATACTTGTAGAGCGGATGCGCGTCGTCGCCATTGACGTCGATCTTGGCGAACATCGGAAATTTGACGCCGTAATTCTTCTGGCAGAAAGCGCCGATCTCGCTCTCGCCGCCGGGTTCCTGGTGGCCGAACTGGTTGCACGGAAAGCCCAGCACCGCGAAGCCGTCGCCGCTGAATTTCTCGTAGAGCTTTTCGAGCCCTTCATATTGCGGCGTGAACCCGCATTTGCTGGCAGTGTTGACGACGAGCAGCACCTGTCCGCGGAAGTCGGACAGCGCGACATCCTTCCCGGCAAGCGTCCTCGCCGAGAAATCGTAGATGCTGCTCAACTCGCCATCCGGCTCTTGTCGCGGCGCATCTGCTGGGGCTGGTAGGCCTTGCGGGCATGCGCCTCGCAATAGGGCGAGCCGTTCTTCGGCGAGCGGCCGCAGAAGTGGAACTCGTTCTCGCTCGGATCGCCGATCGGCCAGCGGCACATCGTGTTGCTGATGGTGAGCACCGTGGCGAACTTGCCGTCCGCGAGGACGACGGGGTCTTCCTCGACCACCACCGGCTCCGGCGTGTGGATGCGCACGTTGAGACGCGGCGCGGAGGGAAGCCTGGGACGTTCGATGCGCGAGGGGCTGGCGCGGCCGGCGAGGCCGAGGCGGTGCACCTTGCCGATGACGGCGTTGCGGGTGACCCCGCCCAAGGCGCGGGCGATCTGGCTGGCGGAGAGGCCCTCCGTCCAGAGGGATTTCAACTGATCGACGCGTTCGTCTGTCCAGCTCATCAAAGCCTCCATGGCCTGTATCGCCAGATATCGTAGCTCAAAGGTTAACGCATACAAGGACTGCCATGTACCCCCAATCCCTTGTCCACAAGTTGAGTCGTGCCTTGAAACCTAGCGTTTCGAGGCGATTATAAGAACACAGAGGGAACAATTCAAGCAAGCCCCCTTTGCTTGACCCCTTTTGCGACGCGCCCGATAACGGCGCCCCGTTGTGAGGAGAAGCCCGTGTTTCCGTCCCTGTTGCCCACCTATTCCCGCGCGGATGTGGCCTTCGTGCGCGGCGAAGGTTGCTTCATCTATGCGGAGGACGGGCAGCGGTATCTCGATTTCGGGGCCGGCATCGCGGTCAATGCGCTGGGCCACGCCCATCCCGCGCTGGTGGCGGCGATCACCGAGCAGGCTGGCAAGCTCTGGCATACGTCCAATCTCTACCGCATTCCGGGGCAGGAGAGACTGGCGAAACGTCTCGTCGACGCGACCTTCGCCGACACCGTGTTCTTCACGAACTCGGGCGTCGAGGCGATCGAGGCGTCGATCAAGATGGCGCGGCGCTATCATTATGCGAAGGGCGAGCCGGAGCGTTTCCGCATCATCAGCTTCGAAGGCGCGTTCCACGGCCGCACGCTGGCGGCCATCGCGGCCGGCGGGCAGGCGAAATATCTCGAAGGCTTCGGTCCCAAGGTCGAAGGCTTCGACCAGGTTCCGTTCGGCGACATGAAGGCGCTCGAAGCGGCGGTGACGCCGGCGACCGCCGCGCTCTTGATCGAGCCGATCCAGGGCGAGGGCGGATTGCGCCCGGCGACACCGGAATATCTGCGGAGCTTGCGCAAGCTCTGCGACGAGCGTGGCATGCTTCTTATATTCGACGAAGTGCAGACCGGCGTGGGCCGCACGGGAAAACTTTTCGCCTATGAATGGAGCGGCGTCACGCCGGACATCATGGCCATCGCCAAGGGCATCGGCGGCGGCTTTCCGATGGGCGCGTGCCTCGCCACCGAACGCGCCGCATCGGGCATGACGCCCGGCAGCCATGCCACCACCTTCGGCGGCAATCCGCTGGCCATGGCGGTGGGCAATGCGGTGCTCGACGTGGTGCTGGCGCCGGAATTCCTGGAGCATGTGCAAAAGGTGGCGAACTATGCGCGCCAGCAGCTGGGCAGCCTGACGGCCGAGCATCCCGACGTGTTCGAGGATGTGCGCGGCGAGGGGCTGATGCTCGGGCTCAAACTGAAAGTGCCGAACACGGAATTCATCGACCGTCTGCGCGCGCGCCACATGCTGGCCGTCGGTGCCGGCGGTAATGTCGTGCGCCTGCTGCCGCCCTTGATCGTCGGCGAAAGCGAAATGCGCGAGGCGGTGAGATTGCTCGGCGAAACGGCGGGCGAATTCGAGGCGCAAAAGAAGGCGGCCGCGGAATGACCAAACCGCTGAAAACGATGGTGCGGCCGAAGCACTTCCT
>DATNNS010000194.1:0-8035 GCA_035601715.1 Rhizomicrobium sp. | reverse complement strand
GAGCGGCTTGAGGAAAAGCTCTCCCGCGTTGGCGCGGACATCGAACGGCAATCGGCATGACGAAACCGGAATTGACTCTGGCGGCAGCGGATGCCGAAGACCTCGAAGTCATCTCCGCGCGCCTGCAGGACGCGGTGGCGCGCGTAGGCGATCTGGTGTGGCTGCCCAAGGCGCGGCGTTTCGCGGCGCTGTTCAACCGCTTCAAGTGGGAAACCGCCGAGGAGCGCAAGGGCCGGGGCGACAATCTCAGAGTGCGCGCCGGGCTGCATTTCGACGGCGTGCTGTCGGTACGGTCCCAGAACGTGATGCGCGGCGACGACGATGCCGTGGTCTCGCTGCTTGCAATTCGCTTCACGCCGAAAGGCGCGGAGGATCCGGGCGGCATGATCGAGCTCCTTTTCGCGGGCGGCGGCGCGATCCGGCTGGACGTCGAATGCATCGAGGCCGGGCTTTCGGACTTGAGCGGCGAATGGGCGGCCCGTGGCCGGCCCGAACATCAGACAGAGCGCTGACATGGCGCGCCGCCTGGATTCGCGCGCGCCGGATTTCGAGCGCGCTTTTGAGACGCTGATCTCCGCGAGCCGCGGAGAGGACGAGGATGTCGTCGCCTCCGTGCGTAATATCATCGCGGGGGTGCGTGGCAAGGGCGACGAGGCGGTGATCGCGTTCACCGAACGCTTCGACCATGTGAAACTTTCGCCCGCGAAGCTGCGGCTGACGCAAGCGGAAATCGATGAGGCTGTGACGCAATGCCCGAAGGCGGCGTTGGACGCGCTTGAGATCGCGGCCACGCGCATCGAGACCTATCATCGCCGCCAAATTCCCAAGGACGAGTCCTTCACCGACGATACCGGCGCGACTCTCGGCTGGCGCTGGACGGCGCTGGACAGCGTCGGTCTCTATGTGCCCGGCGGCACTGCGAGCTATCCGAGCTCGGTCCTGATGAACGCAATACCGGCGCGAGTCGCCGGCGTGACGCGCGTGGCGATGGTGACGCCTGCGGGCGGCGGCAAGATCAACCCGCTGGTGCTGGCCGCGGCCAGGCGCGCCGGGGTGCGCGAGATCTATCGAGTCGGGGGCGCGCAGGCGGTTGCCGCGCTGGCTTACGGCACCAGGACCATCGCCGCCGTCGACAAGATCGTTGGACCGGGAAACGCCTATGTCGCGGCGGCCAAGCGCGAAGTGTTCGGCCGGGTCGGGATCGATTCCATCGCCGGGCCGTCGGAAATCCTTGTGATTGCCGACGGCGCCAACAATCCGGACTGGATCGCGGCCGACCTGCTGAGCCAGGCGGAGCACGATGCCTCGTCGCAAAGCATCCTGATCACCGACGATGCGGATTTCGCGGCGAACGTGGAAGCCGCGGTCGAGCGGGCGCTGGCGCTGTTGCCGCGCAACGAGATCGCGGGCGCGAGCTGGCGCGATCATGGCGCGGTCATCGTGGTGGCGACGCTGGAGGACGCGTCGGCTCTCGTCGATCGCATCGCGCCGGAGCATCTGGAGATCGCGACCGAAAATCCGCAAAGCCTGCTGGCGAAGATCCGCCACGCCGGCGCGATCTTCCTGGGACGCCATACGCCCGAAGCGATGGGCGACTATATCGCCGGCCCGAACCATGTGCTGCCGACGGGGCGCACGGCGCGGTTCTCGTCGGGACTTTCGGTGCTCGATTTCATGAAGCGCACGACGCTGCTCGCCTGCACGCCGCAGACCATCAACGCCATCGGCCCGGCCGCGATCACCCTGGCCGAAGCCGAAGGGCTAGACGCGCATGCCCGCTCCGTCGCCGCGCGGCTGAACGCCAAGCGATGAGCCCGTCACCGTTTCGCATCTTGGCCATCGAACTCGACGAGCGCACCGTCGTGCGGCGCACGCGCGAGATCGAGCAGGAGCGCGAAATCGCGATCTACGATCTGCTCGAGGCCAACAGCTTCACGCCGGCCGGCTCGCCGGGCGGCCCATACAAGCTGTCGCTCGGCATCGAGGAGAACCGACTGGTCTTCGACATCCGCCTCGAAGACGGCAGCGAGCATGGCCGGGTCATGCTGTCGTTGACGCCGCTGCGCCGCGTGATCAAGGACTATTTCCTGATCTGCGACAGCTATTTCAAATCGATCCGCGACGCGCCGCCGTCGCAGATCGAGACCCTCGACATGAGCCGGCGCGGCGTTCACGACGAAGGCTCCAAGCTTTTGCGCGAGCGTCTCGAAGGCAAGATCGCCGTCGACCACGACACGGCGCGCCGGCTGTTCACGCTCGTCTGCGTCCTGCACCTGCGGGGCTAGGCGATGCGCGGGCCCAATGGCGAGGACCTGCCGCAGGCCGTCCTCTTCGCCTGCACGTTCAACGCCGTGCGCAGCGCGATGGCCGAGCACATCATGCGTCATCTGTTCGGCAAGTTCGTCTATGTGGATTCCGCCGGCGCGCGGAAGGGCGAGCGCGACGATTTCGCCACCGAAGTGATGGACGAGATCGGCATCGAGATCGGCAAGCACCGGCCCAAGGCGTTCGAGGACATGGAGGAGAACTCCTTCGACCTCGTGATCACCCTCTCGCCCGAAGCCCACCACAAGGCGATGGAGCTGACGCGCACGTCGGCCGCGGTCGTCGAATACTGGCCGACCGCCGACCCGACGCTCACCGAAGGCTCCCGCGACCAGCGGCTGGACGCCTACCGCGCCGCCCGCGATGAACTGATGGCGCGCATCCGGCGCCGCTTTGCGGTGGACCGGGCGGCGGACTGACCCCATTTCCCTTGCTTTTGGCCGGTTTCGGTGGCATTCCCCGCCTTCCAAAGCCGCCAGAGGACGAATGGCAAAAGAAGAACTGCTCGAATTCGAAGGTACGGTCAGCGAATTGCTGCCCAACGCGACATTCCGCGTAAAACTCTCGAACGACCACGAGATCATCGCCCACACCGCGGGCAAGATGCGCAAGAACCGCATCCGGGTGCTGACCGGCGACAAGGTCATGGTGGAGATGACGCCCTATGACCTCACCAAGGGGCGTATCACCTATCGCTTCAAATAGACCCGCGCCGCTGTTGCTGGTGCTGGCGAGCGAGAGCCCGCGCCGCAAGGCGCTGCTCGCGCAGGCCGGCATCGTGCCCGACGCCATCGCGCCGGCGGCGATAGACGAGGCGCCGCGGAAGAGCGAAGCGCCCCGCGTCTATGCCCTTCGCATGGCAAGTCAAAAGGCAAAGGCTGCGGCGGCGCGTTGGAGCGGTGCGTCCGCTCTGGTGCTGGCTGCGGATACGGTGGTGGCTTGCGGCCGGCGCATTCTTCCGAAGGCCGCGAACGACGACGACGTTCGTGACTGCCTGATGCTGCTCTCGGGCCGCCGCCATCAAGTGATCACGGCGGTTGCGGTGCTCGCGCCAGGCGGTGCGATCCGAACGCGCGCGGCGATGACCCGCGTCGCCTTCACGCGGCTGACGGCAACTGACATTCAGTCATATCTGAAGACGGGCGAGGGCGTCGGCAAGGCGGGCGGCTATGCCATTCAAGGCCGCGCCGAAACTTTCGTGCGGCAGTTGAACGGCTCGTGGTCGAATGTGGTGGGCCTGCCGCTTTTTGAAACCATGAGCCTGCTAAAGGGATGTGGTTTCGCAATTCCGTGATACGCTTTGCCCGCCGCTATTTGTCGATTGCGATTCATGAACAAGGAAGTCCTGATCAACGCCGGGGCAGCGGAAATCCGCGTCGCGATTGTCGAGGATGGGAAGCTCCAGGAGCTGTTCCTCGAACGCACGATCGGGCTCGACGACGGTGCGCTGAAGAAGAAAAGCGGGCGCAGCGGACATAGCCTCGTCGGCAACATCGTGCTCGGCCGCGTGCAACGCGTGCTGCCCGGCATGCAGGCGGCATTCGTCGATATCGGGCTGGATCGCGCCGGATTCCTTGGCGCCCGCGAGGCGCGCTGCCTCGCCGAACTGCCGGGCTTCGAGGACGACCGGGCCCCCAAGATCACCGATTGCGTGCGCGAGGGCGAGGCCGTCGTCGTCCAGGTGGTCAAGGATCCCATCGGCGAGAAGGGCGCGCGGCTTTCGGCAAATGTCACCATTCCCGGGCGTCTGCTGGTCATGGTCCCCAACCAGCCGGGCATCGCCTTGTCACGGCGGATCGACGATGAAGCGGAACGCGCGCGGCTGATCGCGCTCGGCGAGCAGATGATCGCCGAGGCGAACGGCACGCTTGTTCCCGGCGCCGGCTACATCGTGCGCAGCGCCGGCATCGGCGCGAGCTTCGCCGACTTCAAGGAAGATGCGGAGCGGCTGGCGGAAGCTTGGCGTCCGGTGATGGCCAAGCGGCAAAGCGCGAGCGTGCCGGCGACGCTCTATCACGACCTCGATCCCATCGAACGCACCATGCGCGACGAAGTCGATGCGCTGACCGGGCGCGTCCTGATCGACGACCGCGACGCGGCGGAGGCCGCACGCGCCTACTGCCGCCGGGCGATGCCCGATGCGGAGAGCAAGGTCGAATTCTTCGAAGGCCCGGGCATGCTGTTCGATCTTTACGATCTGGAGGACGAGATCGAGCTGCTGATGAGCCCGCGCGTGCCGCTGCCGTCCGGCGGCTGGATCACCATCGAGGGAACCGAGGCGCTCACCGCGATCGATGTCAATTCGGGAAGCTTCACCGCTTCGACCGGCCTCGAGGAGACAAGCCTGGCTGTCAATCTCGAAGCGGGCGAGGAGATCGGGCGGCAGCTTTGCCTGCGCGGCATCGGCGGGCTGATCGTGATCGACTTCATCCATCTCAATGAGGCGGCGAACATCCAGAGCGTTCTCGACGTGCTGACGGCCAGTCTCGCGCGCGACCGCACGCCGACGCAGATTTCGGCAATGTCCGAATTCGGCCTGGTCGAGATCACGCGCAAGCGCATCCGCGATCCGCTGGTCAAGCTGATGACGGAATGCTGCCGGCCGTGCGACGGCATGGGACGCAAGCGCACCAGCGGCGCTGTGGCGCTCGAAATCCTGCGCCGCGTCGAGCGGCAGGCGAATGCCGCGCCCGGCAAGCCCATTGTCGTGCACGCCGCGCCGGAGATCGTGCGCTGGCTCGAAAGCCATGGCGAGGAGGTCCGCCCCGCTTTGGCGCGCCGCGGCGCGGCCCGCGTCTCGTTCGAATCACGCGACGAATTCAACCGCGAGGGCTTCGATGTCGGCACCGCCGCCTGACACGCGCCCCTGCGCCATCTGCGGCAAGCCGCAGACGGCGCGCTTCAAGCCGTTCTGCTCCAAGCATTGCGCCGATGTCGACCTCGGCCGCTGGTTCAAAGGCGCCTATGCGATCCCCGCCCGGGAGCCGCCGGAATCCCTGCCCGACGCCGACGGCGAGGACGAGGGCTGAACGCTGGACAGAGGCCGGTGCCTCGCCTAAAAAGCCGGCCTTCCGGGCGGTGCCCCGGGTTGTCCGGCGGTTTGCCCAGGTAGCTCAGTCGGTAGAGCAGTGGATTGAAAATCCACGTGTCGGTGGTTCGATTCCGCCCCTGGGCACCACCATACCCAAACCTTTTGCGCCCTGGTCGTTCAGCCCCATAGCATCACGGACGGGATTGCGCGGCCTCGCGTCAAGAGAGATCCGACAGACGTTCGATCGTCGCGCGCGCGGAGTCCAGAAACGGTGCGATGGCCTGTTCGTGCGCGCGCCACTTTTCCGGATGCGGCGGGCTCAGCGTGTAGCGCGACCAGCGCAGCGGGGCGCTCGCGACGCCCTGCATGGCATCCCCGAAGGGAATATCGGCGAAGGCGCACAAGGCCTCCAGCGCCGCCGCCGGGTCGTGCAGAAATTCCTCATAGCGCACGCTGCACCAATCCTCGGCGGGGATGTCCGCGAGGTCTGCCATGATCGTCTCGTTCGTGTCGCGCCATTGGCGTGTCGCGATCTCGGCGAGATCGGCGCCTTTGAGGTCGCGCCAGCCCGGGGTCAACAGCAGCGACCACGGCGGCCCATCCCAGCCGGGAAGTGCCGGATAGGTGACGAAGCGTCCGGAGCGCCAGGCTTCCATGATCGCGGCGATGTTCGGTCCGGCCTCGCGATGCAGGAAAATGAATTTCGCATCCGGGAACACGGCCTTGAGGAACGGAATGCGCAGCGCGTTCTTCGGGGTTTTCTCGAGAAGACGCACCGCCGGCGGCCGGGCGCTGCCCATCGCGGCGTATCGTGTCGTTCCGTCCATCATGCGCAGGTCAGCGGCGTAAGCGGCGCGGAGCAGAGCCGCCGTCTCGCCGGTCGCATCCGCGGCTGTCAGGCGATTGGACTCAAAGCCGCGATTTTGCGGATCGAGCGGCGCGATATGCTCCACGTGCTCGTGACCTTCGCCGCCGATCGTCCAAAGCGCCTCGTTCGCGGCCAGCGTCTCGAACAGCAGGGTGCTGCCCGAGCGGGGCGCGGCCACGATGAAGACCGGGCGATCGAAGCACGGGATCGCCGCCGGAGCGGAATCCTGCGGCCCGGCGATGGCGGCAACGCCCGGCGTCTTCACCATCGCCGCGAAATCCGCGAGCAGCACCTCGATGGCCGACATGCCGTTGCTGGCCAGTTTCAGGTTTTCCGGAATCCTCGCCTTGCATTCCATTGCGGTCTGCAGAATCAGCTTTTCGAACAAAGGGATCGTGCGCTCGACCGGGCCTTTAGCATGCCACAACAGCCGCCATTCGCGGCGCAGCGTGCTCATCAGGTTCAGGAAGCGCGCCACGGCCACGGGATCGTTGCCGCGATGCGCGTTCACATCGCTCGCCAAGCGCGAAAGCTCGAAATCGAGTTCGCCCGGCGGCATCACCGGATCGCCTGGATAGGTTTCGCAAGTCAGGACCGGCTTCACGCCTTCCCGGTAGCGAACGAATTCGGTTGGGCCTTCTTCCTGCTGCGGACGCGCGAGATTCCAGAAAGCCGGGCTGCCGAAGGTGTCGAAGGTCAGGTGTATGCGCCAAGCCGGCGTCTCATTGATTACCCGGTGCGAACGCCAGTTGTCGAACGTCCACGCTTCGCCCGCCGCCATATGCACGATCTCACCGCCGCAGCGGAACTTGATGTCGGGATGGGTGATGACGGGGATGTGAACGCGGGCCCGCGCGCGCCAGTAATATTTCTTGTCGATGTGCGGCGGCACACCCGAATTCGGCGCCAGCCGCATCAGCCTGGCGCGGCCGTGCAACGTCCGGAACTTCGCCAGCACCTGCAGTATATAAGGTGAGTTCAGCAGGTGCTCGGTCGGCATCATCGGCGCCTCGACATCGTCGTTGTCGACCCCGTTCGTCGTGATCAGGGTGAGGGCTGAATTGCCCGCAAAGCCCTCATGGTGCTCGCGCCAGGCTGTCGCGGGCATAGCCTCGACCTCGGCGCGCAACCGTTCCACATCGAAACGGAAGGGGAATTTGAGAAAGGGGTGTGTCAGTTGCACAAAACCACTCCTGTGGACGCGCCGGTCCGCCGCGATGCTAGCCGACTGCATAGCGGCCGCCAAAAACTGCCGGCGCTCGACGCACTGGGTGCGGTGAATCCGGAACAGCGTGTATCGAATTCATTCATAGTGCAGTGCGGCAAATATAGGGGCCGACAAATCGCACTTATAAACAATTGTGACAGTAACGGGCTGAAGAAATATCATGCGCTGCAACCAAGCTGAGCACGGGCCCTCTCTACTTCCTTTATCCGGTGGTATATGAGTCTCTGAACGCAGCGTGCTGCTTGGGGGTTGTCCTGTTGATTGGCATTTCAACGACCCGCCATGCGCGCTCTGTGGTGATGACTGACAACAGGAGCGACTCGTGAGCTGGATAAAGGATTTGCTTGGACTGAACGTCTCGCGCCCGTTGCCGATCGATGATCTGCAATTCGATCGCGCCAGCCTCCTGAATTCCACGTCGCGCGCCACTCCCATCCCGGACGTCCAAGCCGCAAACGCGTCGAACAGCACCCCGCGCGCGATCGATGCGCGCGCCGCAGTTCGCGCCGATCTGTCCACGATCACGGGCTCGCTGCATGACGGCGCGAGCGCGCACATCCTTCCGGCGACGTCGCACGATGGC
>DATNNS010000193.1:0-3642 GCA_035601715.1 Rhizomicrobium sp. | reverse complement strand
TTCGATCTCGTCGCGGCCGCCGGCGGCACGCTGAACTGGACGGACGAAAGCGGCGTCGAAGTCACTTCCACCGTCGTCGATCGCGGCGCGGGAACCGCGGTGACGAAGAAGCAGGTCCTGCCGCTCAAGAGCGCCGCGCTGGCCAACTATATCGTGCAGCCCGACGACGATATCCGCTTCAACCGCGTCTATACGGTCGTCAACGGCGGTCAGGTCGATCTGGAGGGCGAGATCCGCTCGCCGGGCTCCTACCAGATCACCCATGGCGAGCGCTTGTCCGAGCTTCTCGTGCAGGCCGGCGGGCTCACCGACGTGGCTTATCCCTACGGTACCGTCTACCTGCGCAAATCCATCGCCGCGCAGGAGTCCGTCGGCTACCAGCGCGTCGCCGACCAGTTGCAGACGCAGCTTCTGGTGGGCCTGGGACAGGTGAGCAGCAGTGGCGGCACGACGCTGTCGCCCGACGCGATCGCGGGGATGCAGGCGCTCATCGGGCAATTGCGCAACCAGGCACCCATCGGGCGCGTCTCATTCATCGCCGACCCCAGCATCCTGGCCGCCCATCCCGAGCGCGATCCCATGCTGGAGCCGGGCGACGTGGTGTATATCCCGCAGCGTCCAAGCACGGTCTCGGTGCTGGGCGAAGTGACGCAGCCCGGGAGCTATCCGTTCTCCGCCGACAAGTCGTGGGGCGATTACCTCGATCAGGCGGGCGGCTTTGGGCGCTATGCGGATACCTCGCATACCTTCATCGTCTATCCCGACGGCACGGCGCAGTCGGTCGACAGTTCGTGGTTCCGCTTCGACAGCGCCAAGATTCCGCCAGGCAGCGTGATCTTCGTTCCGAAGGATATCCTGCAGATCAACTGGACCCTGCTCGCGATCACCGGCGGCGAAATCCTGAAGGACCTGGCGGTGTCGGCGGCGTCGCTGGCCGTGCTGCATCAGGCCAAGTAGCAGACGGCTAGCCGCGTCCGACGCTGACGTAGCGAAAGCCGGCGGCGGCCATTTGGGACGGGCGGTAGATGTTGCGCAGGTCCACCATCAGCGGCTGCTTGAGCAGCTGCACGACCCGGGGCAGGTCGAGGGCGCGGAACTCGTTCCATTCGGTGAGGATCACCACGCCGTCGGCGCCCTCGATCGCGTCATAGGCGTTCCCGCACAGCTCGATATTGAGCAGCTTGCGCGCCTCGGCGGCGCCTTCCGGATCGTAGGCGCGGATGCGCGCTCCTTTCTTCTGCAGGTGCGGCACGATCACCAGGCTCGGCGCCTCGCGCATGTCGTCCGTGTTCGGCTTGAAGGTCAGGCCGAGAACCGCGATGGTTTTTCCGGCGACGCCGCCGAAGGCGCGCTCGATCTTCTCAGCCATCGCGACCTTGCGCGCGTCGTTGACGGCGACCACCGCTTCGACGATGCGCGTCGGCGCGCCGCAGTCCTGCGAGGTCTTGAGCAGCGCCAGGGTATCCTTGGGAAAGCACGAACCGCCGAAGCCCGGACCGGCATGCAGGAACTTCGCGCCGATGCGCCCGTCCAATCCGATCCCGCGCGCCACGTCCTGCACGTCGGCGCCGACCTTCTCGCAGATATCGGCGATCTCGTTGATGAAAGTGATCTTGACCGCGAGGAACGCGTTGGCGGCGTATTTGGTGAGCTCGGAGCTTTCGCGCGTCGTGAACAGGATGGGCGTCTCGTTGAGATAAATCGGGCGGTAGATTTCCTTCAGCACCTCGCGGGCGCGCTCGCTTTCGCAGCCGACAACGACGCGGTCGGGACGGCGGAAATCCTCGATCGCCGAGCCCTCGCGCAGGAATTCCGGATTGGAGGCGACGTCGAAATCGGCATCGGGGCGGATGCGGCGGATGATCTCCTCGACCTTGCGCCCGGTTCCCACCGGCACGGTCGACTTGGTGATGACCACGGTATGGCCGTCGAGAGCGGCGGCGATCTCCTCGGCCGCACCGAACACGTAACTCAGATCGGCATGGCCGTCGCCGCGCCGGCTGGGCGTGCCCACGGCGATGAAGACCGCGTCCGCGCCCTTCACGGCGGCGGCGAGGTCGGTGGAGAAAGACAGCCGCCCGGCTTTCACGTTGACCGCGACCACCTCGTCAAGGCCGGGCTCGAAGATCGGGATTTTGCCCGCCTCCAGGGACGCGATTTTGGCGGCGTCCTTGTCGACGCAGACCACCTCGTGGCCGAATTCGGACAGACAGGCGCCCGATACCAGCCCCACATAGCCGGTCCCAATCATCGCGACATGCATCGGTCCGCCCTCTTTTGGCTCCGCTGTTTGGCCCGGCGGGCGGCCCGATTCAAGGGCGGCGCGCGCCGCCTCGCGATCTTGGTGAAACCCGAGGCTTCCGGCGGACTTGCACACCGTGCAGGAACCGCTAAGCGTTGGCGGCGATGCGGATACTTCTGACAGGGGGCGCCGGGTTTATCGGCCATCACGCGGCCCGCGCGCTGCTTGGCCGCGGTCACGCCGTGACCGGCGTCGACGATCTGAATCCCTATTACGATCCGGCGCTGAAACAGGCCCGGCTGGCGGCGCTCGACGGCAGCAAGGGCTGGCGCTTCGTCCGGGCCGATATCGCTATACCCGGCGCGCTCGCCGCGGCCGCGGGTAACGAGCGTTACGACATCATCCTGCATCTCGCGGCGCAGGCCGGCGTGCGTCATGCGCTCACCGATCCGGCCGCCTATACCCGCTCCAATCTCGTCGGCCATCAGAACGTGCTGGAATTCGCGCGGCATCATCAGGGTCTCGCTCATCTGGTCTATGCCTCGTCGAGCTCGGTCTATGGCAACGATACGCCGGCGCCATTCCGCGAGGACGCGCGCGCCGACAAGCCGGTCTCCTATTACGGCGCCACCAAGCGCGCGGGCGAGTTGCTGTCGCATTCCTACGCCGAGCTGTTCGGCCTCAAGCAGACGGGCCTGCGCTTCTTCACGGTCTACGGCCCGTTCGGCCGGCCCGACATGGCCTATTGGTCGTTCACCGATGCGATCCTGAAGGGACGTCCGATTCCTGTATTCGGCGGCGGCAAGCTCAGGCGCGACTTCACCTATATCGACGACATCGTGGCGGCGCTGGTGCGCATCGTGGAGACGCCGTTCGCGGACGGCGAGGGCGCGCCGCACCGCCTCTACAATCTCGGCAACAGCCATCCCGAAGAGGTGCTGTCGCTGATCTGCATCATCGAGCAGGCGACCGGCAAGACCGCGCGTATCGAGCAGACCGAAGGCCCGCCCGGCGACGTGCGCGAAACCTATGCGGACATCAGCCGCGCCGCGCGCGACTTCGGCTTCGCGCCGCGCGTGCCGCTCGCCGAAGGTATCCCGATCTTCGTGGATTGGTTCAGGCGCTATCATGAACTCCAGCGGACATAGGCCATGAGCGTTCTGGTCACCGGCGGCGCCGGTTATATCGGCAGCCACATGGTGTGGTTCCTCGTCGATCGCGGCGAGGACGTCGTCGTGCTCGACAATCTGACCACGGGCTCGCGCGCTCTGGTGGCGGAGAAGGCCCATTTCGCCGAAGGCAATGCGGGCGATGCGGCGCTGGTCGCCAGGCTGATCGCGGAACACAAGGTGGATGCGATCATTCATTTCGCCGGTTCGATCGTCGTGCCGGATTCGGTT
>DATNNS010000192.1:0-6305 GCA_035601715.1 Rhizomicrobium sp. | reverse complement strand
TGGAGGCCAGCATCGCCGGTGCCGCCGTTCACATCGGCATCGGTGTCGGCGCAATGGAACACGACGTATTTTGCGCTGGCTTTCGGCCGCGCCAGCGCGAGAACGTATTTGAGCGGCACGCCCGTCCATTCGCCGATGCAGCTCCAGCCTTCCACGCAATCGTGCCGCGTGATCTGCGTGCGCGCCGGCATGTGGCGCAGATCGGCGATCGACAGCGACAGCGGCGTTTCCACCAGGCCACCGACAGCAATGCGCCAGTCGCGAAAACCGTTGGCCGCCATCGCCTTGTAGGACGCATCCGCCGGATCGACGGCGCCGTTCGCCTTGAAGATCGGCGAGATGTCGGCCTTGCTGAATTCCGCCGCCAGCGCCGAGCGCCCGGCGAACAGGCGCTGCGCCGCCTTGTTGAGACCCTCGGCGCTGCCCAGCACCTTGGGCCACCACTGCGTCTGCGAAAGATCGTAGCAGCCGCTGAGGAACAGGGCGCTGCCGGTGGCCGCCGCGCGGGCGAGGAATTTGCGCCGGTCAGCCATGGGGATTCTCCGGCTCGATCGCGTAGCGCCCGGTGATCATCGAGCGGATGTTGTTCCAGGTGCCAGACAGCACGACCATCACGATATGGATAATGAAAAAGCCGAGGAACGAGAAGGCACAGATGAAATGGATGGTACGCGCGCTCTGCCGTCCACCGAAGAGCCAAGGCAGAAAGGGAAATGCGCTGTCCATCGTCGGCGACATGGTGAGCCCGGTCAGCACCACCAGCGGCCCAAGCCCGAAGATGACGATGAAGTAGGTGAGCTTCTGCAGCGCGTTGTAGTGTTTGGCCGCTTCGCCCTTGGCGAAACGCAGCCGCGCGTGATCGGCGATCTCCTGCGGCAAATGCTTGAGGTCTTCAGGCCTGGGCAGGAGTTCCTGGCGGAAATGTCCGCTCCAGAATGCATAAGCGGCGAACGCGACGCCGTTGATCACGAAGAACCAGGCGAAAAAGAAATGCCACAGCCGCCCCATCGCGAGCCATTGCGGACCGGGGATGGTGGCCCAGGCGGGAAAGCCGCGCGGCGTCGGCTGCCCGTCGACATCGGAGACGCCCAGCACACCGGTGGTGTGGAACGTCCATGGCCCGATCTCAGTCAGCCCGGTCAGGCTGTTGTCGGCGTTCTGCTGGTTGGTGAGGGACAGGATCGGATGGCTGAAATCGGAATACTTGCCCCAATAGAGCGCCGGCGTCGCATTGAAAATCTGCAGGCCCGTCATCAGCATGATGGTGAGCACGACCGCGTTGGTCCAGTGCATGATACGGATCGGCAGCGTGTGACGGTAGAACATCTCGCGATGCGCCGCCCGGGCTTTGCGCCGCGTCAGCCACGCGTTCCATGCCGCGACAATCCGGTCGCGCGCCGCTGTCAGCCGGTCCGTCATGCCCAGTCCTTCGGCCTTCCCTGTCGGATTCGCATCCGCCGGATCATACACGGCCTGCCGGATTCCGGCCCGCCGCTGACCTCAAGGCTCTGTTCGCCCGCGGCAGGCCGAATGTTACAGCGTTCAGCCGATCGGCTCGTCGAACATCAGCGCGCGGACGTAGCGCACCGGCGGCGAGCCGAAGGACGTCACCGTGTCGTGATAGCGCTTGAGCTTGAAATCCTTGCTCCAGCGTTTCTCGGCCTCGTCGCGCAACGCGTGATGCTCGGTGAGGCCGACGAAATAGGTCGGCAACTGGCATGACGATAGCTGCGCGCGCACCCATTTGCCGGATGCTTCGCTTTCCTGCTGGAACGCCTTCACCGTCATCAGATGCATCGCTTCGTCGCGCGTCATGCCGTCGACATGGATGGCCTGGTCGAGCATCGCGTTGAGGATCGAGCGCAGATCGAGCTTGAGATGCACCAGCAGATAGAGCGGGTCGCGGTCGAGATAACCCTGCTCGGCCATCATATCCTCGGCATAGCAGGCCCAGCCTTCGATGTAGGAACCCGAACCGAGCACGGCGCGCAGAGTGGAGGGATACTGGTTGGCATGCCACAGCTGCACGTAATGTCCCGGCATCGCCTCATGCACGATCAGCTCGTGGATGTTGCGGGAATTGTATTCCCGCAAATAGGAATCGGCCTGCGCCTGTGTCCAGTCGTCGGGAATCGGGTCGACGGCGACGAAGGTCTCCTGGCCCTTGTCGAGCGGCCCCGGCGGATCGCAATAGGCGCCGGCGACGCCCTGCTTGAACTTCGGCGTTTCGATGACCTTCACGGGCGCGCTGGGCAGGGTGATCAGGTCCTTGTTCTTCACGAACGCCGTGGTCGACGTCACGGCCCGCTCGCAGGCGGCGACGAACTGGTCGCGCGGCGGCCGGTCGGCATAGGCGATCTCCAGTGCCGCGTTGATCACGGCCTGCTGCTGGTCGTCGGTGGGCGCGTCGGGCGCCGGCGGCGCGCCCTTGCGGCCCGCGAGCACGCCCTTGGCGATGTCGTACATCTTACTGCGGGTTGCATCGAAGGCGGCTTGTGCGTGCGCCTTGATATCGGCGCGCGTCATCGGGGAGTTGAGAGCGAAGGCGAGTTTCTGGTCGTAAAGCTTTGCGCCGATGCGAAAATCACCCTTAGCGTTCGGCACCAGAGTCTTGTCGAGCCAGTTCTGGTAATCGGCCAGCGCGGCCTTGAGCGCAATCGCCGCGGTCTGGAGCTTCGCCTGGTCGTCGGCGGGCAGGGCGGTTGCCTGCGACAGGATCACGCCGTCGATCAGCGACGGAATGCCCTGGTTCTGCTTGGCGACGGTTTGGGCGTGGATCAGCGGCACGCGCGCCGGATCGAGACTGGCGCGCGCCTGCGCCAGCACCGCCGGCAGCTTCTCCATGCGCGCGGTGGCCGAGCGTAGCCGGTCCGGCAGCGGCGCGAATTCGCGCGCGACAAGCAGATAGAGGGCGTTGCCGACGAGCTCGTTATAACCCATCGGATCCCACGCCCAATCCTGCGACACCTCGTCCTGCCAGAGCTGGTAGTTCAGCGTATTGGTCAGGATTGCGGCATCCACCTGGTTGGCGCGTGAGAGCGTGGACGTATCGAGCGCGGCTAGGTCCTTGAGGATTTCGCGCGCGAAATCATCTGACGCCTTGCGGCCGGCCGCGCTCACATCGTCGACTTCGCTGTCATAGCGGTGCTCGCCGATGGCGGTCGCGCTGATCGGGCTCAGCCGCAATGTGCCGTCGAGCCAGCGCTTGGACACATCGGCGAATGCGACGTCGGCGGGCGTGAGAGGCATGGTCGACATGGGGGCATCCGGAGCGGCGGCAAAAGCAGGCGTGAGCGCGGTGGCGCCGAGCAGTGCGAGCGTCGCGCGGCGCGAGAATTTGTGGAACACGGGATACCTCGACTGAACCGGTGGGAGCGCCAGCCTGTTGCCAACGCCGCCCCAGATCAAGCGAAAAGGGCGCTTTGCCGGTTGCGCCGGGCGGCGTCCCGGGCCACCTTTGGGCAACCAAAAGAGTGGGGGACGGCGATGAAGCGGTCATTGTGGTGCACGGTTGCGGCGTTGGGTCTGGGTTCGATAGGGGCTGCGCTCGCGTCGCCGCCTGTGGCGGATCAGGCGAGCCTCGAGCGCAATTTCGATGCCGCCGTGCGGCCCGACGAGATGCGCGACTGGATGAAGCTGATGTCGGCCGAGCCCAACCATGTCGGCACCGAGCACGACAAGGCGAATGCGGAATGGGAGATGGCGCAGTTCCAGAAATTCGGCTGGGACGCGCATATCGAAACCTTCCAGGTTCTCTACCCCACGCCGATCAGCGAGACCGTCGAGCTGCTCGGGCCCAAGCCGTTCACCGTGACCTTGCAGGAAGCGCCGATCCCGGGTGACAGCAGCGCCACGGCCAAGACGCCCGCACTGCCGGCCTATCTCGCCTATCAGGGCGACGGCGACGTCACCGCGCCGCTGGTCTACGTCAATTACGGCATGCCCGACGATTACAAGGCGCTGCAGCGCATGGGTGTCGATGTGAAAGGCAAGATCGTCATCGCGCGCTATGGCGCGGGCTGGCGCGGCCTCAAGCCGAAGCTCGCGCAGGAACATGGCGCCGTCGGCTGCCTGATCTATTCCGATCCGTCCGACGACGGCTATGCGGTGGAGTCGACCTACCCCGACGGGCCGGCGCGTCCGCCGCAGGGCATCCAGCGCGGTTCGGTCGTCGACATGACGCTGTATGCCGGCGATCCGCTGACGCCGGGCGTGGGCGCCACCGCCGATGCCAAGCGCCTGAAGATTTCGGAATCGCCTGTGATCCTCAAAATTCCCGCGCTGCCGATCTCCTATGGCGATGCGCAGGTGTTGCTCGCGTCGCTGGGCGGCCAAGTTGTGCCTGGCGGATGGCGCGGCGCGCTGCCGATCACCTATCGCGTGGGACCGAGCGCCGCGATGCTGCATCTCGCGGTCAAATCCGACTGGAGCCTCAAGCCGGTTTATGACGTCATTGCGACCCTGAAGGGCTCGACCTATCCGGACCAATGGGTCGTACGCGGCAATCATCACGACGGCTGGGTATTCGGCGCCAACGATCCGCTTTCGGGACAGGTGGCGCTGCTCGAAGAAGCGCGCGTGATGGGCGATCTGGTGAAGGCCGGCTGGCATCCCAAGCGCAGCATCGTCTATGCAAGCTGGGATGGCGAGGAGCCGGGGCTTCTGGGCTCGACGGAATGGGCGGAGACCCACGGCGACGAGCTCAAGCAGAAGGCGGTATTCTATCTCAACTCCGACACCAACGAGCGCGGCTTTCTCGGCGTCGGCGGCAATCACGATCTCGAGCATTTCGTGACCGAGGCCGCTTCGGACGTCACCGATCCCGAAACCCATGCGAGCGTCGCCGACCGCATGCGCGCGCATATCCGCGCCGAGGCGCTTTCGCCGTCGTCGCATGATCCTTCGACTGTCGCGCGCATCAAGGCCGACGCGAAGATCGCCGCCGACCCGACCAAGGACATTCCGATCGACGCGCTCGGCTCGGGCTCGGACTATTCGGCGTTCCTCGAACATCTGGGCGTGCCGTCGCTCAATGTGGAATTCGGCGGCGAGGGCAGCAGCGGCGGCGTCTATCATTCGCGCTACGATACCTTCGAGCATTACGACCGCTTCGGCGATCCGGGCTTCCACTACGAAGCCGCGCTGGCCGAGACCGTAGGCCGGCTGATCATGCGCGCCGCCGATGCCGATCTGCCCGTCCAGGAGCCGGGCGACTTCGCCGACACGATCGCGGGCTACGTCACCGAAGTGAAGAAGCTCGCCGACGACAAGCGCGAAGCGGCGGCGACACAGGGCAAGCTGTTCGCCGACCATGTCTTCCAGCTCGCCGCCGATCCGACCGAGTCGAGCGGGCTGCCGATCGCGCTGTCGTCCGTGCCGAAGATCGACTTCACGCCGCTCGACAAGGCGGCCGCGCAGTTGAAGAAGAGCGCCGCCGCCTATGACGCGGCCTTTGCGAAGAACGCCGCGCGGCTGGCACCCGACCGCGTCGCGCGGCTGCAGGGATTGATGCAGACGCTCGACCAGACGCTGGCGCCCGAGGTCGGACTGCCGACGGGCCGCGGCTGGTTCAAGAACCTGATCTACGCGCCGGGCCGCTACACCGGCTACGGCGCTAAGACCTTGCCCGGCGTGCGCGAGGCGATCGAGGACGAGCGCTGGGCGGACGCCACACAATATATCGGCCTCACCGCCGCCGCGCTGAACGCCTACAGCGCGAGGCTCGATCAGGCGACGGCGGTGCTGAATGGAAAGTAACAGACGCGAAAGGTAAGGCGTCCGGCCGGCAGCGTTAACCCGGATGGGGTGGGATTCGAACCCACGAGACCCTTGCGGGCCTGCCGGTTTTCAAGACCGGTGCCTTCAACCGCTCGGCCACCCATCCCGGTGGCAGATCAGATACTGGAGCCCGTTCCCGGTCGCAACTCGGCGCCCGGCTGCAGCGTTTCGCACCCGCACGCATCATTTGGAAACTTCCTGACGCGGCCTGCGTTGTCTGCATGCGTCATCAAGGAAGGGATAACCGTGAGCAATCCGAACTTTCGCCCTGGAACGACCCCGAGCTCCTGGCCTGAGGACGCCGACGACGAGATGGTGGACACCATCGGCCGGCTGAAGGACGACATGGACACCCTGAGCGATGAAGCGTCCAATCTTTCGGACGAGGCCAAGCAGGCCCTGCTGGCGCTCAAGGACCGGGTCGCCGATCTCTACGACCAGCTCGCCGAGAATGCGGGCTATTCGGTCGACGCGGTCGAGGAGATCGTCGTCACCAATCCGTGGACGAGCGTGTTTGTCGCCTTCGG
>DATNNS010000191.1:0-2450 GCA_035601715.1 Rhizomicrobium sp. | reverse complement strand
GGATGGTCAGTTGTTGCGCGCCGTCAAACAGGTGCAGATCGACGGATCACGGGATCAGTTGCTGAGGGTTGAAATTCGCCAAGCCGACGGCGATCGATCATTGATGACTCTGCGCGCTCCCGCGCCGCCATGAACCGGCGGCGCATCGGGGTGGGCGCGCTGTGGCTATGCTGCATCGCGCTGGCATCCATCATCGTGGCGCGTGCCCACTACATCACCGATCTGTCCGCGTTCCTGCCGGCGAAGCCCACCCCCGCGCAGCGGCTGCTGGTGGAGCAGCTGCGGGACGGTCCGGCCCCGCGCCTCATTCTGATCGCGATCGAAGGAGGAGACGCGGGGGCGCGCGCGCAGGTGTCCAGGATGACGGCGAACCTCCTGCGCCGCGACCCGCAATTCTCGGGCGTCAACGACGGCGAACCGCTGAGCGAGCAGCGCGACCGGGAGTTCTTGTTTCAACATCGCTACCTCTTGAGCGATGCGGTGACCACGGCGCGCTTTTCGCCGGCCGGCCTGCATGCCGCCATCGAGGACACGATCGATGACCTGGCATCGCCCGCGGGACTCTTGCTCAAGTCGCTGCTGCCGAACGACCCCACGGGCGAGATGCTGCACATCATCGATCGGCTCGAGCGCACGCCCGCACCGGCGATGAGCGGCGGAGTCTGGGTATCGTCCGACGGCACGCGCGCCCTCATGGTGGCGCAAACCGCGGCGGGCGGCTCGGATACCGACGCGCAGGAACGCGCCATCGAAACGGTCCGCGCGGCCTTCGCAGCGGCGGTGCGCGATTCATCCGCAACCGGTGCGGGCGCATTGCAATTGAAATTGAGCGGTCCCGGCGTGTTCGCCGTCGATGCGCGGGCCAAGATCGAACGCGCCGCCGTGCGGCTGTCGATTGCCGGCGGCCTTCTGGTCGTGACGCTGTTGTTTGCGGTGTATCGATCGGTACCGGCGCTCGCACTGGGCCTTGCGCCCGTGGCGAGCGGCGCCGTGATCGGGATCGCCGCCGTCGCGCTCGGCTTCGGCGCCGTCCATGGCATCACGCTGGGTTTCGGCATTACCTTGATCGGCGAGTCGGTGGATTATTCGATTTATTTCTTCGTGCAGTCGGGCCGCCCGCCCCGACGCGGCGACGCGGCGCCGAGCTGGCAGCGAACGTGGTGGCCTACCGTCCGCTTGGGCATGCTGACGTCGGTATGCGGTTTCGCGTCGCTGCTGCCTTCCGGTTTTCCCGGACTCGCACAACTCGGCCTCTATTCCATCAGCGGATTGATCGCCGCCGCGTTGGTGACGCGCTACGTGCTGCCGGCCCTGCTGCCCAGGGACTTCGTCATCCACGATGTGACGCCGCTGGGGGCGCGCGTCGCCGCACTGCTGCTGCCGCTGCGCAGGCTTCGAGGCTTGGGTCTCGTGGCGCTCGGTCTGGCGCTTGCCGTGCCCGCGCTCACCGTGCTGCACCGGCATCGGGATACGCTGTGGAATCGGGAACTCTCGGCGCTGAGCCCCGTGTCGGCCCATGATCAAGACTATGACGCCCAATTGCGCGGCGACTTGGGGGCCGCCGACGTACGCGACGTGGTGGTCGTCTCAGGATCGAGTCTCGATTCCGTGCTGGACGGCGCCGAACATGCGGCGCGGGTGCTCGATCCCTTGGTCGACTCGAAAATCATCGGAGGCTTCGACAGTCCCGCGAATTACCTGCCCAGCGCAGCCGCCCAGGAGGCGCGCCGCGGCAGCCTGCCCGGGGCGGCGCAACTGCTCGACAATCTGAACCAGGCAGTGACCGGCTTGAATATTCGCAGCGACCGCTTGCAGCCCTTTCTGAGCGATGTCGAAGCGGCGCGTCATGCGCCGCTGATCACGGCGCAGGATCTGCAGGGAACTTCTTTGCGCGCCGGCTTCGACGCGCTCATCCTGCACGAAGACGATCTGCACGAAGACCATGGCTGGAATGCCCTGCTGCCGCTGCGCGCCGCCGCCGCGGGCCGCACCATCGATACCGCCCGGGTCGCCGAATCGCTGCATGATGCGCGGCTCGCGGGGGCACAGGTACTCGATATCAAGCAGGAGTCCGATGCTCTGTATGCCGGCTATCTGACCGAAGCGATCCACTTGTCGCTGGCGGGCGCCGCGGCCATCATCGTGCTGCTGCTGATCGCTTTGCGATCGACCCTGCGGGTTGCGCGCGTGCTGGCTCCGCTGCTCCTTGCGGTCGTCAACGTCGCCGCCGGTCTCGCGTTGAGCGGCGTTCAACTCACGATTCTACACTTGGTAGGTATGCTGCTCATCGTCGCCGTCGGATCCAACTACGCCTTGTTTTTCGACCGGCAAGAAACCCTGCATGAGGCGGGCGGCGAATCGCTGACCCTGGCGTCCCTGGTCATCGCCAACGCCGGCACGGTGATCGGTTTCGGCCTCCTGTCATTCTCGCAGGTCCCCGTGCTGGTGGC
>DATNNS010000190.1:0-11119 GCA_035601715.1 Rhizomicrobium sp. | reverse complement strand
TGTACTTCTTGTCCAGCGGATCCCAGAAATGATCGTGGGTGGCGCTGATGATCTTGTCGAACGCGGTGGAGCGCTCGCCGTAGCGGTTCACGTCCAGCATCGCAGGAAAATCGTGCGGATCGACCGCGTTGTAGGCGGGATCCTTGGTGATGTTGTCCATGGCGAGCCTCTTGCGGGAATGGCGGCGGCAAAAACCTAAGCGCGCGAAGGGCTTTTGGCAAGGAAAATGACGGGGGCGTCACGCATTTGAAATAAGAATGCGCGACACCGCTCTCTGCCCGGTCCGACGCGATTCCGCCTTCCCTTTCAGCGGCTTCCCCCGATAGGATTAACAAAAGGGCGCGCGCGGGCGCGGGGAGAGGACTCCCCGAAACGCGCCCGGGTGACCCATGAAGTCCAAGCCGATCGCAGTCTGGGCGTTGCCGCTTGCCGTGCTTGTGGCGGCGGCGCTGGCGATCCTTGCCGATCCGTTCGGCATCGCAGCGCGGCTGCGCGGGTTGGAATTCGACAGCTATCAGTCCTTGCAACCCCGTCCCTATCAGGACACCGCCGCAAGCGGCTTCACCGTCCGTACGCTGGACATCGATGCGGCGAGCATCGCGCGCTTCGGCCCGTGGCCATGGTCACGCCTGGCGCTGGCGCGGCTCGGCGATGAATTGAAGGCGGGCGGCGCGTCGGTTGTCGTCTTCGACTTGCCTTTGAACGAGCCCGATCTGTCTTCGCATCTTGCAGATCTCCTCCCCCCCGGCGATCCGTCGCGCGCGACGCTGGCCAATTTTCCCGCGCCGGATCAACGGTTCGCCCAGTCGCTCGGCGGCATGAAAGCGGTCACGGGATTTGTCCTGGGCGAACGTGGCGGGCGCACGCCATCGCCCAAGGCGGCGCTGAACTACGATGGCGACAGCAATGCGCTCGATGCCGTGCCGAATTTCTCGCAAAGCGCGGGCGCATTGGAGCCGATCGAAGCCGCGAGCGCAGGCAGCGGCGCGCTGAATATCGTGGCCGATTCGGACGGCAAATTCCGGCGCATGCCGCTGGTGTTGCGGCTGGACGGCAAGCTCGTGCCGTCGCTCGACGCCGAAGCGATGCGGCTTGCGGCCGGCGAACCGATGACGCTCACCAGCGAGGAGATCGGCATCGCGGGCATCAACGCGACCAGCGCGATTGCCGGCGCCATGGCCGGAAAATGGAATGTGCCACTGCTGGCCGACGGATCGCTGGCGATTTATTTCTCGAAGGACGCGGCCGCCCGCCATCTCTCCGCGGCCGCGCTTGATGAAGGAACGATCGCGCCCGGCGCGCTCGACCATGCGATCGTCTTCATCGCGCCGCCCGACGCGATCGTTTCAACGCCGCTCGGTGCGCGCAATATCGCCGACGTCCATGCGCAGGCGATGGAGGATGTCCTGACCGGCGCCGCGCTCAAGGAACCGGGCGGCCGCTATCCCGGCACCGTCTTTCTTCTCGTCATCGGCATCGCGCTTGTGGTGCTGTTCGCGCGCGCCAATGCGGCCCTCGCCGGCGCGCTGGCGCTCGCGGGCATCGTGGGCGTTCAGGCGTTCACCTGGTTCCTGTTCTCGCGCCAGCACATCCTGCTCGATTCGATGAACCCGTCGGTCGCGCTGGCGCTGGTGTTCGCGGCCGGTTTCTCGGCGCGGCGCTGGCGGATCGCCGAGGCGCGCGCGCATTTCCGGCGCGTCTTCGCGGGTACTCTGGGCGACGCGGCGATCGAGCAGATCTCACGCAAGCCGCAACTCTTGCGACTGGAAGGCGAGTCGCGGACCGTCACGTGTCTTTCCTGCGGCATTCGGCGCTATGCGCGGCTGTCGGAATCCTTCGCCGACGACGCACCGGGATTCGCCAAGCTGATTGGCGGCGCGCTGGCGCCGCTGATCCAAGAGGCGCTCGACAGCGGCGGCGCGCTCGGCCATTTCGACGGCGAAAGCTTCACCGCCTATTGGAACGCGCCGCTCGACGACACCGACCATGCGATCCATGCCTGCGACGCCGCCAACCGCATGACCGTGGCGCTGGCGCAGACCAACGAGACGCTGGCGCAGGAACGCCGTTTCGACGGCACCGCCTTCGAGGCGATCGAAGTGGGCATCGGGATTTCAACCGGGCGCGCGGTCGCCGGCGGTTTCGGCGCCAAAGGCGCCTATGCGGTGACCGGCGACTGCATGGTGCTGGCGGAAAGCATTCGCACGCTGTCCTCGCAATATGGCCCAGCCGTGATCGTCAGCGAGGACACGCGCAAGGCGGCCGAACGCGGCTATGCATTCCTCGAAGTGGATTACATCGCGACCGGCGCGCGCGACGAAGCGGTGAAGCTCTACGCCTTGCTCGGCAATCCATTGGTGCGCGCCTCGCCGAAATTCCGTGCGCTCCAGACCTTCCACGACCACATCTTCCAGTCCCTGCGGACCCAGCAATGGGACAAAGCGCGCGGGCTGATCGAGCAATGCCGCAAGCTTTCCGGCGCCAGCCAGAAACTCTACGACCTGCACCTCGCGCGCATCGACTATTTCGAGCATAATCCGCCCGGCGCCGATTGGGACGGCGCATTCCGGCAGATATTGAAGTAGAGAGATGCCCAAACCCGAAACCCATTTCCCCTCCGACTATCGCCAGGCGCGCGCGCAGTTCATCGAAGCGGCCGAAACCTGCGGTCTGGGCGTCACCACGCGGGTGCTGTCGGGTGCTGTGGGGCCAGACGGCAAGCCGATCTTTCTCGACACCGCAACCGCCGGCCCGCGCGACGCGAAATCCGCGCTGTTGCTGATCTCGGGCACGCATGGCGTGGAAGGCTATTTCGGATCGGGAGCGCAGACGGGGCTGCTGCGCGAAGGGCTGACGCG
This sequence comes from Rhizomicrobium sp., assembly GCA_035601715.1. Classification (GTDB taxonomy): domain Bacteria; phylum Pseudomonadota; class Alphaproteobacteria; order Micropepsales; family Micropepsaceae; genus Rhizomicrobium. The sequence continues at coordinate 8,261 of DATNNS010000190.1, read as the reverse complement.
GCGCATGCCGAAGGGCGTCAAGCTCGTGCTGCTGCACGCGCTCAATGCGTTCGGCTTTGCCTGGGACCGCCGCGTCAACGAGGACAATGCCGACATCAATCGCAATTTCGTCGATCACAAGCGCCCGCCGGCGAACCCGGCCTATGATCTGATCGCCGATGCGATCTCGCCCGCGGATATTTCGCGCGACAGCATGAAAGCGGCGAATGCGAAGCTGCGCGACTATGCGGACCGTCATGGCGCCTTCGCGCTGCAGGAGGCGGTGAGCGCCGGCCAATACGTCCATCCCAAAGGGGTCTATTTCGGGGGGCAGCGCGAGACGTGGTCGGCCGCGATGCTGAAGGATGTGTTCCGCGAGGAACTGGCCGGTGTCGAGCAGTTCGTCGTGGTGGACTTCCACACCGGCCTCGGCGAATGCGGCGCCGCCGAGATGATCAGCGAGGATTTGCCGGGATCGCCCGCCTACAAGCGCGCCAAGCAGATGTGGGGCGAGCGGGTGCGCTCAAGCGAGGCGGGCGAATCGTTGTCGCCGCCGCTGCACGGCACGATCGACAAGGCAGTCCTGCAATGGACCAAAGGCAAGGAGTTGACGTTCGCGGCGCTGGAAGTCGGCACCGCGCCGGTGCGCGACGTGTTCGACGCATTGCGCCGCGACAACTGGCTGCATCTCAACGCCAAGCCCGGCCATCGCGACTGGCGCGCGATCAAGCGTCAGATTCGCGACGCCTTCTATCCCGACACCGCGGAATGGAAACGCAAAGTCTGGGATCATGCCGCACAGGTCGTCGACGCCGCGGCGCGTGCCATCACATAACCATCATCCTGGGGGAAACCATGAAACCGATCCGCTCCATTCTGCTCGGCTGCGCCGCGCTCGCGCTCGCTGCCACGTTCGCCGATGCCGGCGCGCCGCCCGCCGGTCCGGTTCCGCCGCCGGACAACCAGAAACTCGCGCATGACATCTTCAAGCAGATCGTCGAGATCCATTCGGTCCACAATGTCGGCACCAAGGAAGTCGCCGATGCGCTGGTGGCGCGGCTGAAGGCGGGCGGCTTCACCGACGCCGACATCCACGAATTGCCGGAAGAGAAATATCCGAGCCAGGTGAATGTCGTCGTCCGCCTGAAGGGCAAAGGCAAAGCCAAGCCCGTCCTGTGGAACGGGCATATCGACGTCGTGGAGGCCAAGCCCGAGGACTGGTCGCTGCCGCCGTTCCAGTTCACCGAGAAGGACGGCTATTTCTACGGCCGCGGCACGTCGGACATGAAGGATGAGGACGCCGCCGTCGCCGCGTCGCTGATCCGGCTGAAACAGGAAGGCTTCGTGCCCGACCGCGACATCATCGTCGCCTTCACCGCCGACGAGGAGGTCGGCGAGGAGCAGGACGGCATGTGGTACCTCGCGCGCGAGCACAAGGATCTGATCGACGCCGAGATGGCGATCAATCCGGACGGCGGCTCGGGCGAGATTCTCGACGGCAAGCGCATCGATTTCGGGATCGAGACGAGCGAGAAGACCTACATCACCTACACGCTCGAGGTGACCAATCGCGGCGGCCATTCGTCGGAGCCGCGCCCCGACAATGCGATCTACGAGCTCGCGAACGGGTTGGTGAAGCTTTCCCAATACCAGTTCCCTTTCAAGACCAACGCCTCGACGCGGCTCTATTTCCAGAGCATGGCGGCGATGCAGACGGGGCAGATGCGCGCCGACATGCTCGCCGTCGCCAAGCCCAAGCTCGATCTCGCGGCCGCCGCGCGTCTCGCCAAGGACGTGCCGATGAACGCGATCCTGCATTCGACCTGCACCGCCACGATGCTGAACGCCGGGGTGCAGGAGAATGCGTTGGCGCAGCGCGCGCAGGCGACCGTGCAATGCCGCGTCATGCCCGACGAGACGGTCGAAGGCACCAAGGCGACACTGGAGAACGTGGTGGGCGACCCTGGCATCAAGGTGTCCGTGCTCGGCATCGTGGTCAGCTCGCCGGAATCACCGCCGGCGCCGGCTTTGTTCGCGTCGGTCACCAAGGTGGTGCACGGCATGTGGGGCGATGTCGCCGTCATGCCCGACATGGCGGCCGGCGCCAGCGATTCCATCTTCACCCGCAATGCCGGCATCCCGAGCTACGGCATCGGCGGCGGCTGGAGCGACATCCACGACCTGCGCATGCACGGCCGCGACGAACGCCACGAGATCGGCGACTTCTATTCGACGGTCGAATTCACATACCGGCTGATGAAGGAATTGAGCAAGGCGCCCTAGCCTGTTTGCGAGCCTCACGGCGTTTGCGCTATAGCAGCGCCACGCACCCGTAGCTCAGCTGGATAGAGCGCTGCCCTCCGAAGGCAGAGGTCACAGGTTCGAATCCTGTCGGGTGCGCCAACCCGCGGCTCGCGCAGCAGCGGAGGTTGACCTCCCGAAGCGCGATAGCGCGTAGGGAGGTTCCATCCGTTCCGCGCAGCTTCGGCAGGTGGGCCAACCAATCCATTCGCCGCTTTTGGTTCGTACTTTCGTGCCAGGACTGTCTTGGGCCCTCGAGACGGGCTAGGCTGTCTGAAAGCTATCCGACGGCCTCGCCCTGATGCAGCGCAAATTGACCGCGATATTGTCCGCCGACGTGGTCGGTTACAGCGGCCTGATGGAGGCCGACGAGGGCGGCACGATGGAACGGCTGAAGGCCAATCGCAGCCGGATCTTCGATCCCCATGTCACCATCAATGGCGGGCGGCTGTTCAAGCTGATGGGCGACGGCGCGCTGGTCGAATTCTCCAGCGTGATCGCGGCGGTCAATTGCGCGCTGGCGATCCAGGAAGCGACCGAGAAGGCCGACATCGCGGACGGCAAGCGCATCCGCTACCGCATCGGCATCAACCTTGGCGAAGTCATCGTCGAGGGCGACGACATCTATGGCGAGGGCGTCAACGTCGCGGCCCGAATCCAGGCGCTCGCGCCGATCGGCGGCGTGGCGCTGTCTCGGGTCGTCCACGATCAGGTCAAGGGCAAGGCACCCTGTTCGTTCGACGACATGGGCGAGCACACGGTCAAGAATATCGAGGCGCCGGTGCATGTGTTCTGTGCCCGCATCGCCGCGCACAACGAGGAGCCAGACCACAAGGCGGTGCAAGCCCCGAAGCTTTCCATCTGCGTTCTGCCGTTCGCCAATATGAGCGGCGACGCCGAACAGGAATATTTCAGCGACGGCATCAGTGAAGACATCATCACCGATCTAAGCAAGGTCTCGGCGCTGCGGGTGATTTCGCGCAATACCGCCTTCACCTTCAAGGGCAAGCATGTCGACCTGCCGCAAGTCGCCCGGCAGCTCAAGGTCAGCCACATCCTGGAGGGCAGCGTGCGCAAATCCGGCGGCCGGGTGCGCATCACCGCGCAGCTGATCGACGGCGCCGCGGACGGCCACGTCTGGGCCGAGCGCTACGATCGCGACCTCAGCGATATTTTCGCGCTGCAGGACGAGATTTCCGAAGCTATCGTCGGGGCCTTGAAGCTGAAGCTTCTGCCCCACGAGAAGAAAGCCATCGAACGGCGCGGCACCGACAACGTCGAGGCCTACAATCTTTTCCTGATGGCGCGGCAATATAGCGTCACCGGCAATCTGGGCGACGCGCGGCGCAGCGAGGCGATCATCCGCATTTGCCGCCGCGCCACCGAGCTCGACCCGAACTATGCACGCGCTTGGGCTCAAGTCGCCGTGACATTGGTCAATCTGCGGTTTTATGTCGGCGTGGGGGGCGACGACGGTCTGACAACGGCCGAGCGCGCGCTCTCGCTTGATGAAAATCTCGCCGAGGCGCATGCCGCGAAGGCGGACGTCCTGACCTTCAAGGGCGAATATGACGAAGCGCTTGCGGAAATCGGAAAAGCCCTTCGTCTCGATCCGGAATCCTATGAAGTGAACAGGGCGGCAGGGCGGCTGTTCTATTCCATGCGCCGGATCGAAGACGCCATTCGCCATCTGGAAAAGGCCGCGGCGCTGATGGAGACGGATTATTGGGCCGCCGGCATGATCAGTCCTTGCTACAAGGCCATCGGCGACCAGGACGGAGCCCGCCGGGCGGCGCAACGCGCGCTCGTCCGTACCGAAAAGCTCGTGGCGCAGGATCCCAACAACGGATCGGCGATGGGATTTGCCATCGGCGCGCTCGCGACTCTCGGCGAGGGCGCCCGCGCGAAGGATTTGATCCATCGCGCGATGCTGCTCGATCCGGACAATATGAATATGCGCTACAATCTCGCTTGCGCGGTCATCAACGATCTGGGCGATGTCGAAGGCGGGCTCGACCTGCTGGTCCCGCTCTACGAAACCATTCCGACCGAACTCGTCACCTGGGGGAAGACCGATCCCGATCTGGATCCTGTCCGCGATCATCCGCGCTTCAAAGCCATGATTGACGCCGCCGAGGCGCGCCTCGCGGCGAAGACCGAGGCGAACCTGCCGCAGGCGTCGTAGCCCATGCTGCCAAACACGCCATGCCACACGCGAACGGATTTGCCGGAATGAAAAACTATCTTCCTCGCTCCTGGATCAATCCCAAGCTGGCGCCGGGTCCGTCGCGAATTCACGGCGAAGGCGTATTCGCCACGGCACCCATCAGATGCGGCGAAAAGCTGATGGAGTTCGGCGGGCTTCCGCTATCGAGCGAGGATATCGCCACCGAACTCTACCGCGAGCGCTCCGTCTGGAAGGTGGGCGACGATCTGTTCCTGGCGTTGCCGCACAGCGACACCACGCCGAGCCTGGATGAGAATTTGAATCATTCCTGCGATGCCAATGGCTGGCTGGACGACGAGGTCACGCTTTGCGCCAGACGCGATATCCGGACGGGCGAGGAAATCACGCTGGATCACGGGACCTGGGATTTCGAGGAAGACGGGTACCTGTGGGACCGGGACCGTTGCTCTTGCGGCGCGGCGCAGTGCCGCAAACTCCTCGGCAAGGACGACTGGCAGCTTGCCGCAGTCCAGGAGCGCTACAAAGGACATTTCCACCCCTTCGTCCAGCAGCTGATCGACGCGATGCAGATCACGCAAATTTCATTGCGGAAAGACAATCGCTGACCACAAGACGGCTTGCTTGCCGTCCTCGCAACCCATTGATGCGCCTCGCCAGCAGCACTATGGTTTGCCCAGCGTTTGACAGGACTTGCCCATGGCAATCCTGTCGGGGCGCGCCACCCTTCGCTCCATGAGCGACGGGCGGCGGGCCAGACGATTTCCACGAAAAGGGGGAGTTTCCGATGAGGCCTGTCGTTGTCCTGATTACAGCCGCCATGCTTGCCGCGGTGAGCGTCGCCTTCGCCAAGGATACCGCCGCCCCCGCCGACCAGAAGGCCGGGCCGCCCGCCGCCGCCGGCCTCTATTTCAAGCCGGAAGAATCCACCACCACCGGCTCGGTGACCGTTGAGGGCAATGCCGTCTCCTATCAGGCAGTCGCCGGAACCCTGGTGATCCACGGCAAGGACTGGGACGACGTCACGCAGAACAATGTGGACCCTGCCGACAAGCCCGCCGATGTCGGCAAGGCCGACAAGCCGGCCGAAGCGTCGATCTTCTATGTCGCCTATTTCCGGCGCGGCGGCGATGAGGGCACGCGGCCGATCACCTTCCTGTTCAATGGCGGCCCCGGTTCCTCGACCGTGTGGCTGCATATGGGCGCCTTCGGGCCCAAGCGCGTGATCACCGCCGACGACACGCACACCGCGGCCGCGCCCTACAATCTGGTCAATAATGATTACAGCCTGCTCGATGCCAGCGACCTCGTCTTCGTCGACGCGCCGGGCACGGGCTTTTCGCGCATCGCTGGAAAGGACAAGGAGAAAGCGTTCTGGGGCGTCGATCCGGACGCAAACGCCTTTTCCACATTCATCACCGCGTTCCTGACGCGCTATGGCCGCTGGAACTCGCCCAAATATCTGTTCGGCGAAAGCTACGGCACGCCGCGCGCCTCCATCGTCGTCAACGACCTGGAGACCAACCGCGCCGTCGATTTCAACGGCGTCATCCTGCTGTCGCAGATCCTGAACTTCGACATGAGCGCCGACGGTGCGGAAACCAATCCGGGCGTCGACCTGCCCTATCAGCTGGCCTTGCCGACTTATGCCGCGACCGCCTGGTATCACCACAGAGTGCCGGGCAATCCGAAAGACCTGGTGCCCTTCGTCCAGCAGGTCGAGCATTTCGCGATGACCGACTATGCGCTGGCGCTCGCCCAGGGCTCGAGCCTGCCGCCGGCGCAGCGCGCCGCCATCGCGGCCAAGCTGCACGATTTCACGGGTCTTCCGGTCTGGTACATCCTGAAAGCGGATTTGCGCATCGACGGCGGCGAGTTTGAAAAAACGCTCCAGGATCAGACCGGCATGACGACGGGGCGCCTCGATACGCGGTTCTCCGGGCCGTCGATGGATCCGCTCAGCAAGGAAGCCGACTACGATCCGCAATCGGCCGCGATCAGTTCGGCCTATGTCTCGGCCTTCAACGACTATGTGCGCAAGGCCCTCAATTTCGGACAGGACAAGATCTACAAGCCCGAAATCGATGTCTTCAAATATTGGAGCTTCATGCACCAGCAGCCCGGCGCGCCGTTCGCGTTCCCCGGCGCCACCAATGTGATGCCCGACCTCGCCAGTGCGATGAAGTACAATCCGAATCTGAAAGTACTGCTGAACGGCGGCTATTTCGATCTCGCCACGCCCTATTACGAAGGCTGGTACGAGATGCATCACCTGCCGATTCCGGCGGCGCTGCAAGCCAACATCGAATACCGCTACTATCAGTCCGGCCACATGGTCTATGCCCATGAGCAGTCGCTCAAGGAGCTGCACGACAACGTGGCCGACTTCATCCGCCGGACCGACAACATCAAACATTGAGCGCGGCGGGCGGGCGCGTGATTCACACGCGCCCGCTTGACGCCGGAATTGCGCCCGCTGCGGAGTAGCCGGATGACCGCCGCCGAACCGCAAGACATCGTCGTCCAGGAGGCCATCGGCCCGTCACTGGGCGGCGGCGAAGCAGCGGCGGCGATCGCGCTGGGCGTCATATCCCTCCTGCTGGCGGGCGTGTTGCCGGCGCTGCTGGGGGCGCTCGCCGATGAAGGGCGCATCTCCAACGCCGGCATCGGCCAATGCGCGACGCTGGAAGGCCTGTCGATGGCGCTGTCCACCGCGCTCGTCGGCATCCTGGTCAAACCGCAGCGCCTGCGGCTGATCGGTGCCGTCGCAGCGGCGGTGCTGGTGATCCTCGATTTCGCGACGATGCGCGCGCATGGCACGTCCGTTTTCGTCATCCGCGCCGCGGCGGGCGTGCCCGAAGGCGTGTTGCTGTGGCTCGTCGTGAGCATGATCGTCAGAAGCGAAGTGCCCGAGCGCTGGGCCGGCGTGTTCTTCACCTCGCTGGTCGCGGCCCAGCTCGCGCTGGCGCTCGCCTTCGCGCTGTTCGTGATTCCCAGATGGGGCGCCGATGGCGGCTTCGCGGCGCTGGCGCTCGCCACGCTACCGGCGGTCTTTATCGCACTGCGCGCGCCCGATCGTTACGCGGCGCTGCCAAAGCCCGCGGGCGAGAGCGGCGCGCCGCCGCTGCGCGGCTGGATCGCGTTGCTGGCGACGCTGATCTTCGCAGCCGCGCCTGCCGCTGTCGGCGTCTATCTGCAACCGCTGGCCCATCAGGCGGGCTTGAGCGCGGACATCGCGCGCACGGCACTATGGGTGTCGCTCGCGGCCCAGGTCGCGGGCGGCGCCATGGCCACGGCGCTCGCGGGGCGGGTGCATTATCTGGCGGTCTTCGTCTTTTCGACGCTGTGCTTCCTGGCAGCCTGGGCGGTGTTCATGATCTTCGCGCCCGCAGCCCTGTTCATCGCGGCCAACGGGCTGGCCGGACTCGTGACCGTGCTGGCAGCACCGTTCCTGGTGCCGATGACAATCGAAGCCGATCCGTCGCGCCGCGCCGCGGTGCAAAGCGCGGGCACACAGGTGCTCGCCGGCGCGTTCGGGCCGCTCTTCGCATCATTCCTCGTCGCCGGCAGCAATGTGCATGGCGTGCTGGCGGTGGGCGCCGGTCTTCTGCTCGGCGGCCTTGCGATCATTGCCGGATTGCACGTGGTGGCGCTGCGCGAGCGCTGGAGAGTGGCATCATGACCCTGTCGGACAATCCTTTCGTCGTGCTCTCTTATGTCGGCGGCCCGGCGTTGCTGACCAATGCGACCTCGGTCTTCATCCTGTCGACCAGCAACCGTTTCGCGCGCGCCATCG
>DATNNS010000189.1:0-2189 GCA_035601715.1 Rhizomicrobium sp. | reverse complement strand
CAACCGCCCCGACACGACGCTCGAAGGCCTGCAATCGCTGAAGCCGGTGTTCCAGGGCGGGCAGGAAATCAAACAGGGCAAGTACATCACCGCCGGCAACGCGTCGCAGTTTTCCGATGGCGCTTCGGCCTGCGTAGTGATGGAAGCCGGTGTCGCGGCGAAGAAAGGCCTCAAGCCGCTCGGCATCTTCCGCGGCTTCGCGACCTGCGGCTGCGAGCCGGACGAGATGGGTATCGGCCCGGCGGTCGCCGTGCCGCGCCTGCTCGAGCGTCATGGGTTGAAGGTGCAGGACATCGATATCTGGGAACTCAACGAGGCGTTCGCGAGCCAGGTCATCTATTGCGCCGACAAGCTCGGCATTCCCTATGACAAGCTCAATGTCGACGGCGGCGCGATCTCCATCGGCCATCCCTACGGCATGTCGGGCGCGCGCATGACCGGACATCTGCTGATCGAAGGGCGCCGGCGCAAGGCCAAGCTCGGCGTCGTCACCATGTGCATCGGCGGCGGCATGGGCGCCGCGGGATTGTTCGAGATCGTGAATTGAGGGTTGCGGGAAAACTCACCCTCCCCTTGTGGGAGGGTCGAAAAATCCGCAGGATTTTTCGGGGAGGGGGTAGGTGTTAGTACCGCCGCCCTCCCCGAAATTTGCGTTGCGCAAATTTCGACCCGCCCACAAGGGGCGGGTAACGGTTCTTCTCATCGCCCTCTTTCTCGCCGCCTGCGCCGACAGCGTCGGCGTCCCGCCCCCTCCGCCGCCGCCCGATCCGCAGACCCAGATGGTCGCGCTGGAGACGCGCATCTTCGATCTCGTGCAGGACGAGCGTCACAAGATCGATCCGGGCGCGAAGGTGCTGACGCTGGATTCCGAGCTGATCGGCGTCGCGCGCAAGCGCAGCGGCGACATGGCGGCGAAAAAATACATGAACCATATCGCCCCCGACGGCTCGACCTCGGCCAGCCTGATCATGGACGAAGACGCCGATTTCCAGGGCTTGCTCGGCGAGAACATCGCGGCGCAATACTACACGCCGGCGCTCGGCGTCGATGTCGATGCGTTCGCGCATCGCTTCGTCGACGCCTGGCTCGCCAGTCCGGCGCATCGCGATAATCTGTCCGACAAGGACTATGACCGCTCCGGCGTGGGCGCGGCGGTGAACGGCGACACGGTCTACGTCGTGCAACTGTTCGCGACCGATCTGGGTCTGCCGCCGCCCACGCGCGATCCCCATCGCCGGGTCAGCCAGTTCGCCGACCCAAAAGCCGCGGACGAGTCCGCACAGGGCCCGGCGCCCACCGTCGCGATCCCCAAGGCGCGACCCGCCCAGCGCTAACGCGCCATTAACGCTCTGGGCAGATAGTGCCCCATCGGGAAACGCCGGACCGATCGGCCACTTTCCCTCGGCGCAAGATCGTTTCTTTACACAACATCTTGGTGTCGATACCCTCATTTACGGTGCGGCGCTTGGCGAATCACAATGCAGCCTGATCTTCCGTGGAACGTGGCCGGAATCCCTCCCGAGGCCCGTGAAGCCGCACGCGCCGCGGCCCGCCGCGAGGGCCTGTCCGTCGGCGAATGGCTCACCCGCCGCATCCTGCGCAGTTTCGGCGACCTGGGAGATGCCGGCGAGACCGCCGGCCGAGAATCCTGGCGTAGCGCCCAACCGACATCCTATCGCCCCGCTTTGGCCGAAGCGCCCGCCTCGCAGGTTCAGGAAACCAACGACATGCTCGCCCATGTTTCGCGCACCGAGACCGAGGCCCAAGGCGCCTATCGCCGGATCGAGGAACAGCTTCGCGGCGTCAGCCGCCGGCTCGACGCCACCGAGCGCAGCCAGTCCGAGAACGGGCGCGCAATGAGCAAGGCCGCCGCCGAGATCAACGTGGCGGCGCGCGAACAGGCGCAGGCATTCGACCAGCTCGGCGCCCATGTCGTGGGCCTGGGCGAGCGGCTGAGCCGCGTCGAGCGCCTTGGCGCCACTGACGGGTTGCGCGATGCGGTGAAGGGGTTGCATCAGGGCCTGTCGCGCCTCGCCGACCAGATTTCCGAAACCGCCAACCAGTCGGCCACGCAGATCGCGTCGCTGGCGAACAATGTCGAATCCGTCGCCGGCCGGCTCAACGACGCGCGCAACGAGGCCGAACAGACCTCCCACTCGCTCGACCAGCGCATCGCTCTGATGGACGAG
>DATNNS010000188.1:0-4204 GCA_035601715.1 Rhizomicrobium sp. | reverse complement strand
CGGCTGTCGCGCGCGCTGGGCAAGCGCTGAATGGAGTGGCTGTTCCTCGGCGCGTTCGGCCTCGTCGCACTGGCGCTGCTGATCTGGGCGTTCCTGCGCGCCGATCCGAAGGCGCTGGCGAAGGGCTTGCGCTATCTGGGCGCCGGCGCGCTGGTCCTGGCCGCGGTCGCCTTCGCGCTCACCGATCGCGTCGGGATGGCGGTGTTCACCACAAGCCTCGCCTGGGGCCTGTTCACCGGCGGCCATGCCTGGCCCGGCGGCTGGCCGCATTACAATTTCCCCGGCATGCCACGCGGTCCGCGCCGCCGCGCCGCGACGGGGCAAAGCACGAGCGTGCGCACCGACTGGATCGAAATGGAACTCGATCACGACAGCGGCGAGATGCGCGGGCGCGTCCTCAAGGGCGCGCAGGCGGGCAAGGCGCTCGATGTGTTGTCGAAGAGCGATCTACTCGCGCTCTATCGCGACGCAAGCGGCGACAGCGAAACCGCGCGGCTGCTCGAAGCCTATCTCGACCGCAAGCTTGGCGCGGACTGGCGCAATCAGCGCGAGGAGCCGCGCAGTCGCGCCACATCAGGCATGACGCGCGACGAAGCGTATCGCGTGCTAGGCCTGCAGCCCGGCGCCGGCGAGGACGAGGTCCGCGCGGCGCACCGCAAGCTGATGCTGCAGAACCATCCCGACCGCGGCGGCTCCGACTATCTCGCCTCGAAGATCAACGAAGCGAAGGACGTGTTGCTGGGCGGTTAGGGCTTATTACCGCTGCGCCGTCGCGGCGAAGCAGGTCTGGCCGCGTTCGGTCAGGCGCTGGCAGACGGCCCGGGCTTCGGCTTCGACGAAGGGGCCAAAGCGCGCGCGGTAGAGCGTGTGGCCGTCGACCGACTGGAACGGCGCGACGATGCGCTGCGCCTGCCCCAGCACGTCGAGCGAATGTTCGGCATAGGAGGCGAGCTGCGACTTGGCGGACGCGACGTCTTGGAAAGCGCCGATCTGGATGGTCCAGGCCCCCGCGGCAACCACCGGCGCGATGCTGCGATGGACGGCGGGAACCGGCGCGCTGTCGATATCGCCTTCGCCCAGCGCGGCCGCGCGCGACATTGGCCGGATGGCCGGCGCCTTGGGCTCGAGCGATGCCACCACCATCGGCTTCTGCGACACGGCAGGCTGCGGCCGTGGGGTGGGCGCGATCACGTTGGATTTGAGCGGGGCGTTGTCGTCCAGCGGATCGTGGCGCGCCTCGGCGCTGTCCTCATCCTCGACGTCGCCATTGACGCCGATCCGCATCGTCGATCCCGGCGGGAGCGCCGGCGCGGGCGCGAGGCTCGCGACCACGGGTGCGGCGCTGGAATTCTGCGCGATGGTCTGCCACGGCACATTGGCGCGGGCGACGAGGCGCGGATTCTGCTCGATCTGGGTGAAGGTGTCGTCGAGGAGGCGAACCATTTCGCGATCGCGCATGTGCGCGCTGCGTCCGCCCATCACCACGCCGATGACATGGGTGTCGCCGCGCACCACCGAAGAGACCAGATTGAAGCCGGACGCTTCGGTGTAGCCGGTCTTGATGCCGTCGGCGCCTTCGTAATTGCCGATCAGATTGTCGTGCGTGACGTAGGTTTCGCCGCGATAGGTGAAATAGGGCGTGGCGAAATAGGCGAAATATTGCGGGAAGTCGTAGGCCAGGTGGTGGGCGAGGATCGCGAGATCGCCGGCGGTGGTGACCTGCATCTCGTCGGGCAGGCCCGACGCGTTGTGGTAGAACGTATGGCTCATGCCGAGCTGGTGGGCCTTGGCGGTCATCAGCTCGGCGAAATGTGATTCGGTACCGCCGATCGATTCGCCGATCGCGACCGCGACGTCATTGGCCGAGCGCACCACGATGGCCTTGATCGCGATCTCCACCGGAATCGACGAGCCGGGACGCAGGTGGAGCTTGGTAGGATGCTGCTCGGCGGCGTGCTCGGAAATCGGCAATTCGGTCGCCAGGGTCATCTGGCCGGCCCGGAGCTGCTCGAACAGCAGGTAGAGCGTCATCATCTTGGTCAGCGAGGCGGGATGGCGCTGGACGTCCGCGTTGCGGGCATAGAGGACCTTGCCGGTGGCGCCGTCGACGATCAGGGCGGCGTCCTTGTCCGGGTCGGTCAGACCGACCATGCGGCCGCCATGCAGGTTGACGATGGGAGCGTGGGGCGCCGCGGCGCGCGCGGCCCGGCGGTGGCCTTGGGCGGGCCCGCCGGCCAAGGCAAGCGCGATACCGGCGATAAACATCACCCGGGCGATCGCGCCTTGGCCGGCTCGTCGCGACATCCTGAACCTCGGTAAACAGTTGCGCCCGACCCAACGGCAATGAGACCAAATTGTGGTCTGCGCCGCAAGCCGAAAATCAAAATCCACCTTAACTTCCCGGTGTTTACGAAGGGTTAACGATTGCTTGCAGCGACGCACCAGCAATTTTGGTGCAGTGCAGCAAATCGCCCTTGACATCGCTATTGGTGCACCGCATATAGGTCATGTTGCACTGCAGCAAGGGCTTGTCCCCGGGATGCAGAGCGCCCCGAAATATCAAGAGGACCAAGACCATGGCAAAGACCAAGACGGCCGGCGAGAAAATCAACGGCGCAACCGACACGCTCAAGAACGGCGCGGAAACCCTGAAGACCGGTTTCGAAAAAGCCGTGAAGAATTACGATCATTTCCTGGGCTACGGCAAGGAAACGGCCGAAGCCTATGCGAAGGCCGCCAACGTCGCCGGCAAGGGAATCGAAACCCTGAACAGCGAAATCTACGCGTTCTCCAAGCAGTCGATCGAAGAGTCGCTGGCCGCAACCAAGGCCGTGCTCGGCTCCAAGTCGGTGCATGAGGCATTCGAGCTGCAGACCGATTTCGCCAAGACCGCGTTCGACGCCTATGTCGGCCAGATGACGCGTCTCTCCGAGATCGTGACCGCCACGACCAAGGACGCCTTCCAGCCGCTTCAGGGCCGCGTCCAGGCCTGGGTCGACGCCGTGCAGAGCGTGCGCGCTGCCTAACTGCCACTAGCGTTCCGCGGCTCCTCCCCCGAATTGCGGAACTGCTTTGAAAAGGCCCGGCGCTTCGGCTCCGGGCCTTTTCTGCTTTCCAAACCTGTCAGTTTGTTGCGCGACACCGATCTCAACCATCCCGCACAGGAACATTGCGTCACCACCCCCTCTATCCGTTAAACTGGGGGCGATGAAGGACGACAGGGATAACGACGGGCAGGGCAACGGCAACGGCACGGGTGTCGTCACCAAGACGCGCGCCAAGACCAAGAAGCCCAGCCTCTACAAGGTCCTCATCCTCAACGACGACTACACGCCCATGGAGTTCGTGGTTCACATCCTGGAGCGGTTCTTCAACAAGAATCGCGAGGAGGCGGTGACCATCATGCTGCATGTCCATCGTCATGGCGTGGGTATCTGCGGGGTCTTTACCTATGAGGTGGCGGAGACCAAAGTGGCGCAGGTCATTGAATTCGCGCGCCGCCATCAACATCCTCTACAGTGCACGATGGAGAAGGAGTGACGATGCCATCGCTTTCGCGAACGCTCGAACAGGCGCTTCACCGGGCCATCAAGCTCGCCAGCGACCGCCATCACGAATATGCGACGCTGGAGCATCTGCTGCTCGCCCTGATCGACGATCCCGACGCCCAGCAGGTGATGAAGGCCTGCAACGCCAACATCGACGGGCTTCGCAAGTCTCTCCAGAAATATATCGACGAGGAACTGATCACGCTGGTGATCGAGGACGGCGAGGACGCCAAGCCGACCACCGGGTTCCAGCGCGTGATGAGCCGCGCGATGATGCATGTCCAGAATTCCGGCCGCGACGAGGTGACGGGCGCCAACGTGCTGGTCGCGCTGTTCACCGAGCGCGAGAGCCACGCCGTCTATTTCCTGCAAGAGCAGAACATGAGCCGGCTCGACGCCGTGAGCTTCATCAGCCTCGGCATCGCCAAGCGCCCGGGCATGAGCCAGCAGAAATCGGTGCGCGGCGCCGACGAAGAGGAAGAGGGCGAGAAGTCCAACAAGCAGGGCACCGAGGCGCTCGAGGCCTACTGCGTCAATCTCAACGAGAAGGCGAAGAACGGCAAGATCGATCCGCTGATCGGGCGCGAGATGGAGGTCGAGCGCACCATCCAGATCCTGTGCCGTCGCCAGAAGAACAATCCGCTGTTCGTGGGCGA
>DATNNS010000187.1:0-2615 GCA_035601715.1 Rhizomicrobium sp. | reverse complement strand
GACGCGCGGTTCGCGCGTCGGGTGGGGGGAAGGTCTGTCCGGATAGACCTTCCCCCCACCCGAAACGCTTCGCGTTTCGACCTCCCCACAAGGGGGAGGTGCAAAAGAGCGCTGATCGCACTCGTGCTCCCGCTACTGTTTCTTGCAAGTACCCCTGCCTTCGCCGCCGCGCCCGTCAAAATCCTGATGATCGGCACAAGTCTCACGCAAGGCCTCGGCCTGCAGCCGGGCACGGAAATCCCCGCCGTGCTGGAGGCGAAGCTGAAGGCGGCCGGCATTCCCGCGACCGTCATCAATGCCGGCGTCTCGGGCGATACGTCCGCCGGCGGGCTGGCGCGGCTGGACTGGTCGCTGGCCGATCATCCCGATGCTGCGATCGTCGAGCTCGGCTCCAACGATGCGCTGCGCGGGATCGATCCGGCGCAGACGGAAAAGAACCTCGCCGCGATCCTGGCCAGGCTCAAGTCGGAGCATGTTCCGGTGCTGTTGCTCGGCATGCGCGCACCGAGAAATCTCGGCCCCGAATATGCCGCCCGGTTCGATCCGATCTATCCAAGGCTCGCCGCGCAATATGACGTGCCGCTTTATCCCTTCGTGCTCGACGGCGTGGCGCTCACTCCCAGGCTCAACCAGGCCGACGGCATCCATCCCAATCCGGCGGGCGTGAAAATCATCGTCGACCGGATGTTTCCGGACGTGATGAAGCTGGTCGCAGAGGCGAAGCGCTAGATGTTCAAGCGTCTTCTCTCCGTCGGCGGGTTCACGCTGCTGTCGCGCATCACCGGTTTCGCGCGCGACATCCTGATGGCATGGGTGCTCGGCAAAGGCCTTCTGTCGGACGCGTTCATCGTCGCGTTCCTGTTCCCCAACTATTTCCGCCAGATCTTCGGCGAGGGCACGATCAACCCGGCGTTCCTGCCGCGCTACGCGGCGTTGCGCGCCCGTGGCGAGCATGACGCGGCGGCGCGCTTCGCGGACCGGGTGTTCTCCTGGCAGATGGCGGCGCAGCTCGTCATCCTCGTGCTCGGGCTGGTCTTCATGCCGTGGATCGTGCGCGTGCTGGCGCCGGGTTTCGCGGACGATCCAGTGCGGCTCGCGACGACCGTGCATCTGGCGCGCATCACCTTTCCCTATCTGATCCTCACGCTGGTCGCGGTGCAGCTTTCGGCGATGCTCAACGCGATCGAGAAGTTCTGGGCCGCGGCCGCATGGTCGAACTTCCTCAACCTCGCGATGATCGCCACGCTGCTCGCCTGGCGCCGTTTTCCCAACGCCGCCGAAGCTGCCGCCTGGGGCGTGCTCGCGGGCGGTGTGGCGCAACTCTTCTTTATCCTGTGGGCGGGTGGACGCGAGGGGCTCAGCTTGCGCGTTGCCTGGCCGCGCTGGACGCCGGAGATCAAGGAATTCTTCAAGGCGTTCGGCGCGGTCACAGTGGGTGCGGCCAGCGTCGTCATTGCGCCGTTCATGGACACGGTGATCGCGAGCCTGCTGCCGGTCGGCAGCCGCACCGCGCTCTATTACGCCGATCGCATCCAGCAGCTTCCGCTCGGCGTCATCGGCATCGCGCTCGGCACGGTGCTGCTGCCGGAAATGTCGGCGCGGCTGGCGAAGAACGACCGCGACGGATCGGACGCCGCGCAGAACCGCGCCGCGTCGCTGTCGTTGCTGCTGACCTTGCCCTTCGCGGCCGTGTTCATCGCGATCCCGAAAGTCATCATGCGCGCGATCTTCGCCCATGGCGCGTTCGACCAGCATGCCGCCGACCTCTCGGCCATCGCGCTGGCGACCTATGGCGTCGGGCTGCCCGCCTTCGCGCTGACGCGCATCGTCCAGTCCACTTTCTACGCGCGCCACGACACCATGACGCCGGCGCGCATCACGGTGATGGCCATCGTCGCCAATCTCGCGCTCAAGGTGGTGTTCGTCTGGGGATTCCATTTGGGGATCGCGGGCATCGCTCTGGGCACTTCGCTCTCCGCCTGGTCCAATGTCGGCGCGCTGGTATTCCTGGCGCGGCGGCGCACGCTGTTGCGCATCAGTCCGGCGTTCTGGCGCGCCTTCGGGCCGGCGCTGGCGGCTGCGGCCGCGACCGCCGCGGCCGCGCTCGCGGCGGTCGAACTCGGCGCCCGGGTATTGCGCGGCGCGGGCGGGCTGCACGATGCGGAAGTGCTGGGGCTCGCCATGGTTTTCGCGGGCGTGGCCTACGGCGCCATCGTGTTCGCGTTTCGCGGCGCGCTGCAACTGGGACCGCGCGCATGAGGCTGTTCGTGGCGCTGGCGCTGCCCGATGATGTCGCCGACGGGTTGCTGCCGCTGCAACATGGCGTGCCGGGCGCGGATTGGAGCGAGCGCGAGCAGTTGCATCTGACCTTGCGTTTCATCGGCGAGGTGGACGGGCTTGCCGCGAGCGCCATCGACGACGCGCTGTCCGCGATCGCCGCGCCGCGTTTCACCCTGGCGCTCAAGAGCGTGGGCGAATTCGGCGGCAAGAACCCGCGCGCGCTGTGGGCGGGCGTCACGGACCAGAGCGCGGTGGTGCATCTCAACCGCAAGATCGAGACCGCCCTGCAGCGCGTCGACCAGCCCGCCGAGACGCGCAAATTCACGCCGCATGTG
>DATNNS010000186.1:0-2599 GCA_035601715.1 Rhizomicrobium sp. | reverse complement strand
ATTCCTCATTCTGCAGGCGCTGGCGCAACGCCCCGGCTTTGTGAAAAGCCGCGATAATCTGATGGATGCGGCTTACGACGATCAGGTTTATGTCGACGACCGCACCATCGACAGCCACATCAAGCGGCTGCGCAAGAAGTTCAAGGTGGTGGACGACAATTTCGACGCCATCGAAACGCTCTACGGCGTGGGCTACCGCTACAAGGAAGCCTGACCGGCTCCCGCATGAGCATGTTCGAAAGACCGGCCGAGCCCAGGCGCAGGCGATTTTCCGCGCTGTCGCTGCGCATCATCGCGTTCAACATGGTGGCGCTGATCGTCCTGATCGGCAGCGTGCTGTTCCTGCAATCGCGCACCGGCGACCTGGTCGATGAGCGGCTCACCGGCATCAAGCAGCAGGCGCTGATCGTCGCGGGCACGCTGGCGGAATACACGGCCAACGAAGACACCCGCGCGATCAATGTCGACCAGGCCGAGCCGCTCCTGCGCCAGCTCATCGCGCCGACGAAATTGCGCGCGCGGCTCT
Source organism: Rhizomicrobium sp. (assembly GCA_035601715.1). Taxonomy (GTDB): domain Bacteria; phylum Pseudomonadota; class Alphaproteobacteria; order Micropepsales; family Micropepsaceae; genus Rhizomicrobium. The sequence continues at coordinate 2,073 of DATNNS010000186.1, read as the reverse complement.
ACGGCAACAGCGGACGGCTGATGATCGACACGCGCAACCTGCTGGCGCGCAACGTGGTGCAGACGCTGGACCTGCCGCCGCTCGATTTCTGGAGCCGCAGCGAAGGCGCGCTGCAGCGGATCTATGACGGCGTGATGGGTGTGCGGCCGTTCGCGCGATTGCAACCCTATCTCGAAGGCGGTGACAACGGCCGGTTCTATTCGGAAGTCGATGCGGCACTGAACGGCGACGTGTCGTCCGGCGAGCGCGTCGACGAGCAGAACCGGCTGGTGCTGTCCGTCGCCGTGCCGGTGCAGCGCTTCAAGGCGATCTATGGCGTGCTGATGGTCTCCACCGAAGGCGGCGACATCGACGATATCCTGCGTGAGGAGCGGGCCCGGCTGATCGGCGTCTTCCTCGCCGCCTTCGTCGTGATGGTGGTCTCGTCGCTGTTCCTGTCGGGCACCATCGGCGAGCCAATCCGCCGCCTCGCCGCCGCCGCCGACACCGTCCGCCGCGGCCGCGCGGGGCGCGAGACCATCCCGTCCTTCCCCGAGCGCAACGACGAGATCGGCGATCTTTCGGGCAGCCTGTCGGCGATGACGCAGGCGCTCTACGACCGCATCGACGCCATCGAAAGCTTCGCCGCCGACGTCGCTCACGAACTCAAGAATCCGCTGACCTCGCTCAAGAGCGCGGTCGAGATGCTGGCGCGCACCGACGATCCGGCAAGCCGCGCGCAGATGATGGCGATCGTGCGCAACGACGTGAAGCGCATCGACCGCCTGATCAGCGACATCTCCGACGCTTCGCGCCTCGACGCCGAACTCAGCCGCGAGGCGAGCGAGCCGGTCGACCTCGCCCATCTGCTGGAGACCATCGCCGAGGTTTACCGGCTGACGGGAACGTTGCGCGGCGTGACGCTCACGCTCGATCTCGACCTTCCCGACGGCGCGGTGGTGCTGGGGCGCGACGAGCGGGTCGGGCAGATTTTCCGCAACCTGATCGACAACGCGGTCTCCTTCAGCCCGGACCATGGCAGCGTCGCGATCCGGGCGCGCGCCGAGGGCAACATCGCCCGCGTCGAGATCGAGGATGAGGGGCCGGGCATTCCAGCGGAGAATCTGGAGTCGATCTTCGAGCGCTTTTATACCGAGCGCCCGACGGCGCATGGCTTTGGCACCAATTCGGGGCTGGGGCTTTCGATCGCCCGCCAGATCGCGGAGGGGCTCGGCGGCCGCATCCGGGCGGAAAACCGCGCCGGCGGGGGCGCGCGGCTGGTCGTGGAGCTGCCGCTCGCCGCCAAAGTCAAGTGACGTAAGGGCTCGGGGCGCAAAATTGATCCCTTCCCTGGGCCCTGCGGATTGCTATCGTTCGCCGCCTTTTGAACGCACCAGAGACTCATGATCGGCATCGTCGTCATCACGCACGGCAGGCTCGCGCAGGAATTCATTTCGGCGATGGAGCATATCGTCGGCCCGCAAACCCATCTGCGCGCGGTCTGCATCGGGCCGGAGGACGATATCGAGAAACGCCAGCACGAGCTCGCGGCGGCCGCGAAATCCGTCGACCTCGGCAAGGGCGTCGTGCTCGTCACCGACATGTATGGCGGCACGCCGTGCAACCTGGCGCTCACCCTGCTCAAGCCGGGCAAGATCGAGGTGCTGGCCGGCGCCAACCTTCCCGGCATCATCAAGCTGGTGAACGTGCGCGCCAAGCTGCCGCTCGACCAGGCGGTCCAGGCTGCCATCGATGCGGGGCGCAAATACATGCGCGCCGGCTCGGCCGACCTGCCCGCCGGAGTGTGAGATGCCGGAGTCCGATACGCCCGAGCGTCCGCGCGCCAAGGTCAAGATCGTCAACAAGAAAGGCCTGCACGCCCGCGCCTCGGCCAAGGTGGTGGAGGCGACCGCGCGCTTCAAGTCTCACATCACCGTGAAGTTCGGCGACAGCAAGGTCGATGCCGATTCCATCCTCGATCTGATGATGCTGGCGGCGGGCGTGGGCGCGGAAATCGAATTCGAGGCCTACGGCCCCGACGCCGAGGAGGCCGTGAACGCCATGATCGCGCTGGTCGAAGCGAAATTCGGTGAG
>DATNNS010000185.1:0-6681 GCA_035601715.1 Rhizomicrobium sp. | reverse complement strand
TTCGCTGGCGACCGTCACCGTGGCGACGCGCCCCGACAGCTTCATCGCGCGCCGTCGCCGCAACACGCAATGGCCGGCGATGGGCGGCACCGTGGAGTTCGGCGGCGATCCGTTCGTCTATCGCTGCGGCCCCGACGTGCTCAGCGGCCCACAGGACGTCATGCCGCTCAACTGCCACATCGACGACGGCGACAACATGAAGATCGATCTGACGTTTTCAACCGGTCTTAAACCCGAGAACGCGTTCTATCTTCAGAGCGCCAACGGGATCGTGGGCGAACCCGATCCCGGCTTCTATTACAGCTGGCCGCAGCTCGACGTGAAAGGCAGCGTCTCGGCCGGCGGCAAGACCTACGCGGTCAGCGGCAAGGGCTGGGTGGATCACGAGCTGTCGATGTCCTCCGTCGCCATGCCGACCGCACCCACGCCACCGCTGCCGCCCGCACCGCAACCGGGCTGGAAGCCGCTTCAGACTTTCAATGGCTGGTCGTTTTGCGCCTTCAATTTCGACAATGGCGACGCGATGGCGGTGTCGGCCTTCCAGAAGGGGACGCTGCGCGACCGGCTCACGGTGCCCATGGGAAAATACGTCCGCCTCGCCGCCGACGGCAGCGGCTGGGAGCGCTTCGACCTTTCCGGCACGCTAGATCTCGATCGTTTCGTCCCCTGCCTGGAGGACGTATTGGTGCCGACCGACTGGACCTATCGGCTGACCGACCAGCTGACCGGCGGGTCGTTCGTCGACATCACCGTGCTTGCCGTCCCTTGGTATCCCGACGGCAGCTTCTTCGTCGGCAACCTCATGATCGAGAGCGAGGTGCCGGTGAGCTTGGCAGTAACCGACCGCGCGGCCCAGAACACAAGCTCGGGCCGCGGCAAGGCGTTCACTGGCGTGGGCTATTGCGAGAGCGTCAGCTACCAGCCGGTCGAGACCTATATCGCGCTCGCGCTCGCCTATCTGAACGCGTAAGCGGCGCGGGTTGCAATCGGGCGCAATTGCGCCATGCTTGGAGTCCGGCCGCCCCCGGGCCGGCCGCTCTGCCAACGAATCCGTCGATCGCTGAGGCATGCCGACGCTCGATACGCTCCTGGATTGGGTCAAGAACCACGAACAGCTGCTCTCGGGCCTCGCGGCGTTGGTTGTTCTCGTCGGCGTGATCGTCTCGCCCTTGGGGCACGGCGCGCGCATGATCCTCGCACGCCGCCGCGGCAGCGATGCCAAGCACGCGGCGTCCGTTGGCGGCACGGCTCATCCGGCGATCGTCATGGATCGTCCGTCGGTGGCGGTGCTTCCGTTCGACAATTTGTCGGACGACCGGGCGCTCGAATTCGCCGCCGACGGCATGTGCGAGGACATCATCACCGAATTGTCGCGCGACCGCAGGCTGTTCGTCGTCGCGCGCAACTCCAGCTTCGCCTACAAAGGCACCAATCCGGATGTCCGCCAGGTCGGTCGCGAATTGGGCGTGCATTTCGTTCTGGAAGGCAGCGTACGGCGCACCGGCGATAATTTGCGCGTAAACGCCCAGCTGATCGACGCGCGCAGCGGCGCACATATCTGGGCGGAGGCGCTCAATCGCGACTTCGCCGACGCGGTCAAGATGCAGGACGAGATTGGCCACAGCATCGCCATGTCGCTGACCTCGCATTTCTTCCGCGATGTGTCGCACGAAGCAGCGCAGGCCGCCCCCGAATCGCTGCAGGCTTGGGAGTTGGGCGCGCGCGCGGCGATCAAATGGGCCTCGGGCCAGGACGATACGTCGGACAGTTCGGCGCTGCGCTATCTCACTTTGGCGCTGGAGAAATATCCCGACTCCGCCGAAATCTGGGCCCAATTGGGCGCGGGCATAGCGTTTGGCTGGCTCTACGACAGCAGCATCGATTTCTCCGAAGCCAGCGAATACGCGCGCAGCTGCATCGACAAGGCGCTGTCGCTCGCGCCCAACGATCCGTCGATCGTCGGCGCGCAGGGCGCGAGCCTGTCGTGGCTGGGCGAGCCCAAGCGGGCGCTACCCATCCTGCGGCGTGCCGCGGCCCAGATCCCCAATGAGGCGCCGCTGCGCATCAACCTCGCCTATGCGCTGCAGCACGCCGGCTCTCCGGCCGAGGCGCTCGCCGAATTAGACCAGCTCGAGCGGCTCAGCCTGCATGACATGATGCGCAGCGTCTACGATCTGGCGCGGGCCGACATCGAACTTGACCTTGGACATTTTGCGCAAGCCGAGATCGGCGCGCGCAAGGCAATCGTCGGCAGCGGACAGAACGTCTGGGCCTGGGTCACGCTCGCCATCGCGCTCGCCGCACAGGACCGCATCGCCGAGGCCCGCGAGGCGATGGGCGACGCGCTGAAGCACATGGCGTCGTTCACTCTCGAATTCTACGAACGCTCGGTGCGCATTCTCTACGAAGGGAACGAAGCCCTGATCGCCGACAGGCTCAGATTGATGGCAATGGCCTGGCCCGGCGAGCCATAGCCGACAACGGGTGTCCGCTCGGCAGGTCCGCTACATCCGCGCCGCCAATCAATGTGGTCGCGGAGATGGTTCGTCAGTTCAGGACCTGAGCACAAGCGCAAAGCGGCCCGCTCTTGACAATTCCGAGTTATCGCTTGTCGGCGACATTGGGGTGCAGGGATGCGTCATCCGTCACCCGCCGCGACCCTATCTTCAAAAAGAGCGGTTCCAAGCCAGCTCACGCCAACGCTAAGGGTCTGGCGACTAGGAGAATTCCGCCGTTTGTGCAGACTACCCCTGCACAACCCCAAATTGATTCGCCATGGACCGCGGGGAACCCACAGTTCCGGCCGAGAATCGCAGGTTCCGTGTTGATTGCGGACGGATTTCACGGTTTGCTGCGCCCCAGCGGGGATGCCGTCCGGACGCGCGAAGCCGGAAAATCACAGGCATCAGAGGGGGATAGCATGAGCAAACCGATCATTCACGGCACGGCCGGCGACGACTCGCTGACCGGCACGTCCGGCGCCGATCTCTTCGCGCTCGGCCAGGGCGGCAGCGACAGCGCCAGCGGGCTCGGCGGCAACGACACGTTCAGCATGCGCGGCGCGCTCGATGCGGGCGACCAGCTCGACGGCGGCACCGGCAATGACGTCGTCGTCCTGAACGGCGACTATTCCGGCGGTCTTACCTTCGACGCGACCACGCTCACCAGCATCGAGACCCTGCGCCTGGATGCCGGCTTCAGTTACGACCTGACGAGCGTCGATGAGACGGTGGCGGCCGGTGCGGCGATGAAGATCGACGGCTCCAGGCTCGGCGCCGGCGACACGCTAACCTTCGACGGCAGCGCGGAAACCGACGGGGTTTATCATCTGGTCGGCGGCGCGGGCGACGACGTGCTCACGGGCGGCGCGGACGGCAACACCTTCAACCTCGCCAAGGGCGGCGAGGACACCGCGACCGGCGGGGCGGGCAACGACATCTTCACGCTCGGCGCCACGCTGGACGCCGGCGACGAGATCAGCGGCGGCTTCGGCGGCAACGACGTGCTGCGGCTGGACGGCGATTACTCCGCCGGCCTCACGCTGGGGCCCGATACGCTGTCCAACATCTCGACCGTGCAGTTCGCCAAGGGCCACAGCTACAACCTGACCGTCGACAACGCGAATTTCCTGTCGGGCCCGACCGCACTGATCAATGCGGGCGCGCTGGGCGCCGCCAACAGTCTCACCTTCGACGCCTCGGCGTCGGACGCCAATTTCCATTTCATCGGCGGCGCGGGCAACGACGTGCTGACCGGCGGCACGGCCGGCGCGACCTTCGATCTCAGCCATGGCGGCAACGACACCGCGACCGGGGGCGTGGGCGCCGACAACTTCAACATGGGCGCGACCTTTACCGCCGCCGACAAGATCGACGGCGGCGCGGGCGACGACAGAGTCGTGATGGACGGCATGGGCGCGGCCGACAGCCTCACCTTCTCCGCCACCACCATGACCAATGTCGAGACGCTGACGCTGCAGGCGGGCCATGACTACGACCTGATCACCAACGACGCGACGGTGGCGGCGGGCGCGACCCTGCTCGTCGCGGGCAACGCGCTCGGCGCCGGCGACACGCTCACCTTCGACGGCGCGGCGGAGACCGACGGCCATTTCATCATCCGCGGCGGCGCGGGCAACGACGTGCTCACCGGCGGCCAGGACGGCGACACGTTCAATCTCGTCCAGGGCGGCGAAGACACCGTCACCGGCGGCGCCGGCAACGACACGATCAACACGGGCGCCTCATTCGACAGCGGCGACCAGATCGACGGCGGCGCGGGCAGCGACACGCTCAGCCTCAACGGCACCTATGCGAGCGCGATCACGGTGTCCGGCACGATGGTGCAGAACGTCGAGACCGTCACGCTCGCGGGCGGCGGCTACAACATCACCTGGCAATCTCCGATCGCATCCGGCCTCACGGTGGACGCCTCCACGATCGGCAGCGGCAACAACGTCGTCTTCGATGACAGCGCGCTCGCGAGCGGCAACGTCCATTTCATCGGCGGCGCCGGCGAAAGCGTATTCCGCGGCGGCGGCGGCGACGATGTCGTCGATGTTCAGAACAACGTGGACGGCCTCAACGTGTCCGGCGGCGGCGGAGACGACACGGTCAATTTTGGCGCCGCTTACGGCAGCAACCCGTTCGAGGCCGCCGATGGCGGCACGGGCAGCAACACGGCCACCTTCGACGGCGATTATTCGGCCGGCGTCACTGTCGGGCCCTCCACCTTCTTCGGCCCCATAGGCCTGCGCGACTTCCAGACCATCGCGCTGCTCGGCGACCATTCCTACGCCATGACTTTTGACGATTCACAGGGCAGCGGCGCGACGCTGACCGGCGGCGCGGCGCTGACGGTGGACGCGAGCGCGCTGGGCGCCGGCGATCAGACCCTTCTCGATTTCTCGCTGTCCCAAGCCGCCGGCTTCACCGTCACCGGCGGCGCCGGCGACGACGACTTCGTCTTCGCCGCAAACTTCGCCGCCTCCGACACGATCAACGGCGGCGCGGGCAGCGACACGCTGGAGCTGAAAGGCGACTATTCCGCCGGCCTCACCTTCGGCGCGACCACGATGACGAATGTGGAGACGCTGCAACTCGACGACGGCTCCAGCTACAAGCTGACCACCAACGACGCCACGGTCGCCTCCGGCCAGACGCTAACCGTGGACGCGAGCGCGCTCACCGGCACGAACGCCCTCACCTTCGACGGCTCGGCGGAGACCAACGGGCTCTTCGCCATCACCGGCGGCGCGGGCGACGACACGGTCACGCTGGGTAGCCATTTCTCGGTGTCAGATGCCATCGACGGCGGCGCGGGCGACGACACGGTGCATCTCAATGCAAAAGGCGGCTTCACGTTCACGGCGACGACGCTGACGAACGTCGAGGATTTGATCGTCAGTTCCTCCGGTAACATCCGCCTCACCACGAATGACACGACGGTGGCGTCCGGCGCGACGCTGACGGTCGATTTGTCGCCCTCTTCCGCCGTGTCTGGTGAAATTCAATTCGACGGCAGCGCCGAAACCAACGGACATTTCAATATCGCCGGCCCGGCGAACGCTGAATTCTACATCGCGACCGGCGGCGCCCTGTCCGACACCTTCACCCTGGGGAATGACGGCACCACCGCCAACGTTATCAACGGCGGCGGTGGAAACGATACGCTGACCATGACGACGACAGATATTGGCGTTCAGTTTAACGGCGGCGACGGCAATGACACGCTTGCGCTCACGGGCGGCGGGACGATCGGCGGCAACCAAATCTTGTTGACCGGCGTGGAGTTGCTGACATTCGGCGACAACAATTGGAACGTCACGCCGGGTGAGAGCATGGTCTCTTCCGGCGCGACGCTGACCGTGGACGCCAGCGCGTTGACCTCAACCCACAGCCTCGCCTTCAATGGCTCGGGAGAGACAGACGGTGATTTCGTCTTCGAATTCGCCGGCAACTTCATTGTCGGCGACAGCCTGACGGGCAGCGCCAACAACGACACACTGAAACTCAACGGCGATTACTCCGGCGGCGTCACCTTCGGCGCGAGCACGATCAGTTCCATCGAAACCATCACGGTCGCCGACGGCCACACCTACGGTTTCGTCACCAACGACGCCAACGTCGCCTCCGGCGCGACGCTGACGGTGGACGCCAGCGCGCTGACCGGCGCCAACCAGCTCTTCTTCAGCGGCAACGCCGAGACGGACGGCCATTTCGCCTTCATCGGCGGCGCGGCCGACGACGATCTGGAGGGCGGCGCGCAGTCCGACACCTTCGACCTCAGCCGCTCCGACGGCGCGTTCGTCTCCGGCAATGGCGGCAACGACAGCTTCACGGTCACCTCAGCGGCCAAGTTCGCGGACGACTCCATCGACGGCGGCGCGGGCAGCGACACGCTCATCCTGAACGGCGGCTTCTCCACGCAGACGGCGATCACGGCGTCCAATGTCACGAATATCGAGGCGCTGCAGCTCCTGGGCGCGTCCAACAGCTACGACCTGACGATCGGCGGCGGCATCGCGGGCGCGGCCACGCTCAGCATCGACGGCAGCGCCGCCTCCAGCGTGACCGTGGACGCGAGCGGCGCACCGGCCACGGCCTATGCCTTCATCGGCAGCGCGGGCAACGACACGCTGACGGTGGACGCCAGCGCGCTGACCGGCGCCAACCAGCTCTT
>DATNNS010000184.1:0-2379 GCA_035601715.1 Rhizomicrobium sp. | reverse complement strand
CTTCAACGCGGCCGACAAGGACGATAACGTTAGGGCTATCATCGTCACCGGCGCCGGGCGCGCCTTCTGCGCCGGGGCGGATCTGTCGTCCGGCGCCGACACCTTCGACCGCGACGCGAAGCGCGGTCCGGTCAAGCGGTTGGCCGATGGCCGCGTCGATTACAGCGATCCCAACGCGCGCGACGGCGGCGGACAGGTAACGCTGCGCATCTTCAAATGCTTAAAGCCGGTGATCGCGGCGGTGAACGGCCCCGCGGTCGGCATCGGCGTCACCATGCAGCTTGCGATGGACATCCGCATCGCCTCGGAAAATGCGCGCTTCGGTTTCGTGTTCTCCCAGCGCGGCATCGTGCCGGAAGCCGCGTCGAGCTGGTTCCTGCCGCGCATCGTCGGCATCGCGCAGGCGCTGGAGTGGTGCTACACGGGCCGCGTATTTCCGGCGCAGGAAGCGCTGGCCGGACGCCTCGTCAGCAAGGTCGTGCCCGCCGACGAATTGCTGCCCGCCGCCCGCGCGCTGGCCCGCGAAATCGCTGCCAAAACCGCGCCGGTGTCGGTGGCGCTGATCCGGCAGATGATGTGGCGCATGCTCGGCGCCGACGACCCGATGGAAGCCCACAAGGTCGACAGCCGCGGCATCTATGCGCGCGGACGCTCCGACGATGTGAAGGAAGGCGTGGTGTCGTTCCTGGAAAAGCGTCCCGCCGAATTCAAGAACAAGGTGTCGAAGGATATGCCGGATTATTTCCCGTGGTGGGAAGAGCGGGAATATGAGTGAGAAATTGTAGGGTGGGTTAGTCGTACTGAGTCAGACTGTCGCAGTCATTGAGGCTGAGAATCAAGTAATTGAGGAGATTCAATATTTGGCGATCGGAGGGCCAGATGAATCTCGATCAGAGTGGAGATAGCGAAACGCGGTTTACGGAGTATGTGGCCGGTCTTGGAAGCGTGATCGGTCATGTGGAGCGGACCAGACCGCTGCGCGACTATTGCACGGGCCTGATGCTGCCTGGGGAACGCAAGAGCGTTGAGCCGATGGCGGCGCGGACGGCTCCAGCGCGGACGGCGGCACAGCACCAGTCGTTGCTGCATTTTGTCGCCAACGCGGCCTGGTCGGACGAGGACGTGCTGGCCAAGGTCCGTGAGAGCGTGCTGCCGGCGATCGAGAAGAGCGGACCGGTTGAGGCGTGGATCATCGACGACACCTCGTTCCCCAAGCAAGGCAAGCATTCGGTCGGCGTGCACCACCAATATTGCGGTCAGCTCGGTAAGCAGGCCAATTGCCAGGTGGCGGTGTCGCTGTCGGTTGCCAATCATGCCGCCAGCCTTCCGGTGGCCTATCGGCTGTACCTGCCGGAAGCCTGGACGAAGGATGGTGCCCGGCGGAAGAAGGCAGGCGTGCCGAAGCAGATCAAGTTCAAGACCAAGCCGCAGATCGCGCTGGATCAAATCCGCTGGGCCTGCGAGAGCGGTCTGCCAAGCGGCGTCGCGTTGATGGATGCGGCCTACGGCAGGGACGCGCGGCTGCGTGCAGGCATGACGGAATTGGGCGTGCCTTACGCGGTCGGCATCGTGCCGACCATCTTGATGTGGGCCCCTGGCAGCGGCCCACGGCGGATGGACAAGCCGATGAACAACACCGGCCGCCGCGACGAGCCCGAACTGGTCTCGGCCAAAAAAGTGGCACTCGGTCTACCGAAGCAGGCTTGGCGCACGGTGACGTGGCGGGAAGGCTCGGCCGGCCAGCTATCCTCGCGCTTCGCGCGAGTGCGTGTCCGCGTCGGGTACAACAAACTGATCCCCGAGAAGCTGTCGCCTGAGTGGCTGTTGATCGAATGGCCGGAGGGCGAAGCACAGCCAACCAAATACTGGCTCTCCACGCTGCCAGAGAACATCAGCTTCACGCAGTTCGTCGATCTGGCCAAACTGCGCTGGCGCATCGAGCGCGACTATCAGGAACTCAAGCAGGAGGTCGGGCTTGGGCACTACGAAGGGCGCGGGTGGCGCGGCTTCCACCATCACGCGACCCTGTGCATCGCGGCCTACGGCTTCCTCGTCGCCGAGCAGGCGACGATTCCCCCCTCCGGACCTCGTTCCGCCGCACCAGTCCAGGTCCCTCCGTTACCCGACAATTATCGACCCAGAGGATCCGCCCTTGCGGCCTGAACGCCACGTCCCGCACTCAATCGCAACCATGCGCGTGCGGCTGAGTCGCGCCCTCAGCAAAACCATCATACGATGCCCTTGTTGCGGCGCCGTCGCAGCATCACGCAAGCGCAGAAAAATCGTGACGCAGTAAGGCTAACCCACCCTACGTCTCTCGTCCCGTCATCAGCGCCACCCGCCCGATCGCCTTGCGGTCGATCAACAGCCGCATCGCGC
>DATNNS010000183.1:0-3874 GCA_035601715.1 Rhizomicrobium sp. | reverse complement strand
GAGAGCGCGGCGCCGGCCGGCGATCCGCCGAAGGTCGGGCTTGCCGACGCCAAGCCGCGCTGGAGCGAGAGCCAGACATTCCCCTGCGGCATCGATCACGCGGTGATCGGATTGATGGACCCGGCGCACGGGCCATACGTCCACGCCCATTGGTGGTGGCATCGCACGCCGCACGAGAAGGTCAAGCATTACGCACCGCTCGCCAACGGCTTCGTGATGACGCGCCACAAGCCGACCAAGCCGGCCTACGGGTTGCTGGGCGCGGAAGTGACCACCGAAATCACCTTCGAACTGCCGAGCACGCGCTTCGAGAATATCTCCGGCCGCGTGCTGGGCCGCGCGTTCGATGTCGTCGGCCTCACCTGCTGCACGCTGCTCGACGCCGACACGACGCAGGTGACGCAGATCTTCTACTGGCCGGGCTGGATGGGTTTCGTGCGCCCCTTCTTCATGGCCATCGGCCCCACCTTCCTCGGCGACGACCGCAAGATCGTCGAGCTCCAGCGCGAGGGGCTGAAGTTCAACCCGTCTCTCATGCTGATCCAGGATTCGGACGTGCCCGCGATGTGGTACCACCGGCTGAAGAAGGCCTGGGCGGAATCCGTGGAGACGGGCGCACCTTTCGTGAACCCCGTCCAGGAAAAGACGCTGCGCTGGCGGAGCTAGATCGCGCAATGTTCGAACACGTCACCATCCTGCTGTCCTTCGTCTTCGCCATCGCGCTGTCACATATCCTGACCAGCACGACCGAACTCATCTGGGCGCGCGATCGCGTTCGCATATCGTGGCTCCAGATCCTGTGGATGTTCAATGCGTCGATCGGGCTGATCATCGGCTGGGTCGGGATGTTCTATCTGTCGAAGCAGCCGCACTGGGACATGGCGGAAATCATCATCAATTTCACGGGGGCCGTGATTCAGTACTTCTCATGCTCATTGCTGTCGATCCGCCCGAAGGATGAAGGCGTCGTCGATATGCCGGCATTCTTCGAGCGCCAGCGCCCCTATGTCATGAGCGCCTTCGTCGCCATGATGCTGATGGGCTTGTTCGAGAACTGGTGGGACCGCGACCTGCTTGCCGGGCCGCTCGGCTGGCTCGCCGAGGAAATGACCGTCATTCCCATGCTGGTTTTCTCGGCCATGGGCTTTGCGCCGCAACGCTGGCTGCAATGGCTCGGCGGCGCGGGCCTTGCCGCCATCCAGTGCTATTTCCTATTCACCTATGTCGTTTGAGCGCGGAATTCACGCAGATCGCAGGCCGCCGATTCGCTGTGAAAAGGCGCGGAAATCACGGGCGCGCAGGGTTGCGCCCCAGCCGACTCCTCGCTAAACGATCCCCTTAACCTGCAATCCGGCCGGACATGGCACGCACCCTCGCGTGCCCGGCCACGCGCGCGAGACGAGATGCCCAAGCGGACCGATATCCACACCGTCCTGCTGATTGGCGCGGGGCCGATCGTCATCGGCCAGGGCTGCGAGTTCGACTATTCCGGGGCGCAGGCCTGCAAGGCGCTCAGGGCCGAGGGCTACCGCGTGGTGCTGGTCAATTCCAACCCGGCCACGATCATGACCGATCCGGGACTGGCGGATGCCACCTATATCGAGCCGATCACGCCGGAATTCGTCGAGAAGATCATCGCGCGCGAGAAACCCAACGTGCCGGCCGGCAAGGTGTTCGCGCTGTTGCCGACCATGGGCGGCCAGACCGCGCTCAACACGGCGCTCAGCTTGCGCAAGCGCGGCGTGCTGGAGAAATACGACGTCGAGATGATCGGCGCCTCGGCTGACGCCATCGACAAGGCGGAGGACCGCGAGCTGTTCCGCCAGGCGATGATGAAGATCGGGCTCGACGTACCGCTCGGCGTCACGCTCAAGGGCTATCTGCGCCACAAGAAGGACGAGCACGGCAACTTCCTCTATGACGGCCAGAACGCGCCGATCATGGAGCTGTCGCCCGAGGCGTTCGCCCGCGCGCTGGAGGCGCTCGACGACGTCGGGCTGCCGGCGGTGATCCGGCCGTCCTTCACGCTCGGCGGCACGGGCGGCGGCATCGCCTATAACCGCGAGGAATATTTCGAGATCGTCGAGCAGGGGCTGGACGCCTCGCCCACCAACGAAGTGCTGATCGAGGAATCGGTGCTCGGCTGGAAGGAATTCGAGATGGAGGTCGTGCGCGACCGCGCCGACAACGCCATCATCGTCTGCGCCATCGAGAACGTCGACGCGATGGGCGTGCACACCGGCGATTCCATCACGGTCGCGCCGTCGCTGACGCTGACCGACAAGGAATACCAGCGCATGCGCAGCGCCTCCATCGCGGTGCTGCGCGAGATCGGCGTGGAAACCGGCGGCTCCAACGTGCAGTTCGCGGTGAATCCCGCCGACGGGCGCATGGTCGTGATCGAGATGAATCCGCGCGTCTCGCGCTCCTCGGCGCTGGCGTCGAAGGCGACCGGCTTTCCCATCGCCAAGATCGCGGCCAAGCTCGCCGTCGGCTACACGCTCGACGAACTGCAGAACGACATCACCAAGGCGACACCCGCCTCGTTCGAGCCGTCCATCGACTATGTCGTGACCAAAATCCCGCGTTTCGCCTTCGAGAAATTCCCCGGCGCCGAAACCACGCTTACCACCTCGATGAAATCGGTCGGCGAAGCGATGGCGATCGGGCGCACCTTCGCGGAGTCGCTGCAGAAGGCGATGCGTTCGATGGAGACCGGGCTTACGGGGCTGGACGAGATCGACCTGCCCGACGATCCCAATGCGATCCGCGCGGCGCTCGCCAAGACCTCCCCGGACCGGCTGCGCGTCGCGGCACAAGCGATGCGCAGCGGGTTCCCGTTCGACGACATCGCGGAGATCACCAAATACGATCCCTGGTTCCTGGGCGAGATCGCGACCATCGTCGCGGCCGAGGCGCGGCTGGCGGCGGACGGCCTGCCTGGCGACGCCGCGCATCTGCGCCGCCTCAAGGGCATGGGATTTTCGGACGCGCGCCTCGCCAAACTGACGGGCACGAAAGAGAAAGACGTCCGTGCGTTACGCGCGCGGCTCGGCGTGCGGCCGGTGTTCAAGCGGATCGACACCTGTGCCGCGGAATTCGCGGCGCAGACGCCGTATATGTATTCGACTTATGAGACGCCGGTCGGCGGCGCGGTGGAGTGTGAGGCGCGGCCGACGGACGCCAAGAAAGTCATCATCCTGGGCGGTGGCCCGAACCGCATCGGCCAGGGCATCGAGTTCGACTATTGCTGCTGTCACGCGGCCTTTTCGCTCTCGGCGCGCGGCTTCGAGACCATCATGGTCAACTGCAATCCGGAAACCGTTTCGACCGACTACGACACCTCCGACCGGCTCTATTTCGAGCCGCTGACCGCCGAGGACGTGCTGGAGTTGATCGCGGTCGAGCAGTCCCGGGGCGAACTCTTGGGCGTCATCGTCCAGTTCGGCGGCCAGACGCCGCTGAAGCTGGCGCACCCGCTGGAACAGGCCGGGGTGCCGATCCTGGGCAGTGGACCCAACCGCATAGGGCAGGGAATTGAGTTCGATTACTGCTGTTGCCACGCCTCCTTCGCGTTGCAGGAATTCGGCGTCGAGTCGATCATGGTCAACTGCAACCCCGAGACCGTCTCGACCGACTACGACACGTCGGACCGGCTCTACTTCGAGCCGCTGACGCTGGAGGACGTGCTCGCCGTCTGCGAGGTCGAGCGGCCCGAAGGGGTCGTCGTGCAGTTCGGTGGCCAGACGCCCCTGAAGCTCGCCGCCGGCCTCGACGCTGCCGGCGTCAACGTGCTCGGCACCAGCATCGACGCGATCGATCTCGCCGAGGATCGCTCGCGGTTCGGCGCGCTGCTGGACCGCCTCGGCTACAG
>DATNNS010000182.1:0-6149 GCA_035601715.1 Rhizomicrobium sp. | reverse complement strand
GGCGGCGCTGGGTGTAGTCCTTGAGCTCGATGGACAGATGGCCGATGTTGTCCACCGGCGTGCCGCCCTGGCTGTTCAGGTTGTTGCTCTGCCCGCCCGACGACGCATAGATGTATTTGATGCCGTCCACGCTGCTGACGCGGCGCTCGACGTCCATCACGATGTTGCGTTTCTCTTCCGCCGACAGGTTGCCGCGCGCGGATATCAGCACGCTGGCGAAATCCGGATCGGTATCGACGAAGAACTCGGTGCCCTTGTTGAAGAAGTAGAATGACAGGATCACCGCCGCCACGATTCCGGCCGCGCCGAGGATGACCCGGCCCGGATAGCGCGTCAGCGTCTCGGCGATGTGGGCATACCAGCCGGTGATGCCGGGAATCTCGCGCCAGTCGCCGGTTTCCGAAGCCTCGATCGCCTGCTCCTGGGCGAGGTCGCGCGGCGGCGGCTTGCGGAACAGCCCGCCCACCACGGGCAGGAACATCAGCGCCACGACCATCGAGGAGAACAGCACGATGATCAGCGTGATGGGGAAATAGCTCATGAACTTGCCGGAGACGCCGGGCCACAGCAGCATCGGCAGGAAGGCGCCGATCATGGTCAGCGTCGCGCTGATCACGGGCCAGAACATGCGCCGCACGGCTTCGGCGAAGGCGAGCTTGGGCGCGTGGCCTTCGGCCATCTTGCGGTCGGCATATTCGACGACGATGATCGCGCCGTCGACCAGGATGCCCACGGCGAGCAGCATCGCGAACATGATCATCTCGTTCAGCGCCATGCCGATGCCGTTGAGGATCATGAAGCCCATCAGGAACGAGGTCGGGATCGCGAAACCGACGAGCAGGCCGGCGCGCACGCCGAGCGCCGCCACGATGATGATCATCACCAACACGATGGCGAGGAAGATCGAATCCGACAGCGAGCCGAGCTGCTGGCTGATGTCGGTGGATTCGTCGAACAGGTAGTTGACGCGCACGCTCTTGGGCCAGGCCTCCGACGCCTTATTAACGAGGTCCTTCACGGCCTGGTTGGTCTGGATGATGTTGGCGCCGATGCGCTTGGTCACGTCGAGCGTGATCGTGCGCTTGCCGTTGACCATCACGAAGCTGGTCGGATCGTAGAAATTGCGATGCACGTCGGCGACGTCGGACAGGGTCACCGTCGAATCCGCCGACGAGCGGATCGGCAGGGTCAGCACATCCTGCGCCGTCTCCAGCACGCCCGGCACCTTCACCGCGAAGCTGCCATGGCCGGTGTCGATGGAGCCGGCCGCGATCAACTGGTTGTTCTGGGTGATCGCGTTGAACATCTCCGTCTGGGTGATGCCGTAGCTTTCCAGCTTCGACGGATCGATGTTGATCTCGAGCTGCTCCTGGCGGTCGCCGCCGATGTCGACGTCCAGCACGCTGGGGATTTGCTTGAGGTCGTCGCGCAGGGTGCGCGCCATCTGCAGCAGCGTGCGCTCGGGCGCGTCGCCCGACAGCGCCACGGTGATGACCGGCTGCAGGCTGGTGTTGAATTCCTCCACGATGGGCTGCTTGGAATCGGCCGGTAGCTCGGCGCGCGCGGTCTCGACCTGCGCGCGCACGTCCTCCAGCGCCTTCTCTTTGTCGAAGGAGACGTCGAATTCCATGATGATGACGGCGAAGCCCTGATAGGCGCGGGCGGTGATCTCCTTCAGGCCCTGGATGGAGCGCAGATAGGTCTCCATCGGCTTGACCAGCAGCCGTTCGCTATCCTCGGGCGAGATGCCGGGATAGGGCACTTCGACCATGATCACCGGGATCGGGATGTCCGGCTGGGCTTCCTTCGGAATCGCCACGAACGCCCAGATGCCGGCGATGATGACGACCGCCAGCAGGCCCAGGACGACGCGCGTGTTTCCGACCGCCCAGTCGATGATCCGGGTCATCCGCGCGCTCCGTTCTGGACCGCGACGACATGGGCGCCATCGCTGACATATTCCTGGCCGACCGTGATCACGGTGACGGTGTCGGGCAGCCCGCTGACCCACATACCGCTCGGATCGTCGGAGACGATCTGCACCGGCATGAAGCGCACCATGCCACGCTCGACGATGCGCACGCCGTAGACGCCGTTGTCGTCGAGCACGAGGATGCCGGGCGAGATTTTCTGCGCCATCACCTGCTTGACGGGAATCTTGATGTCCGCGCTCACGCCGTCGCGCAGCAGCGCGTCGGGATTGGGCAGCTCGACTTCGAGGCGGAAGGTGCGGGTGGCGGCATCGGCGCGCTCCGAGATGAAGCGGATCTTGCCCTGGACCGTCTGTCCGGTGACGAGCGTCGCGCTCGCCGGATCGCCCAGCTTGAGGCCGCCCACGTCATGCTCGGACACCGTGCCGACCGCGAGGAAGGGCTGCGGCGCCACAACCATCTCGCATTTGTCACCGGTGCGCATGTAGTCGCCTTCGTTGACGTAACGGTCGTCGACGATGCCGTCGAACGGCGCGCGCACGTTGACGTTGTCGAGGGCGATCTGCTGCGTGCGAAGGTCGGCATTGGCGGCTTCGAGCGCGGCGGCGGCCTGCTTGGCCTGGGTTTCGGAGACGTAGCCCTTGGCGGCCAGATTGTGCGCGGCGGTGTATTCCTTCTCGCGCTGCGAGACGAGCGCCTTGGATTCGTCGTAGCGCGCGCCCTTGTCGTTGATCTTGAGTTCGCACAGCACGTCGCCGGCCTTGACGTGGTCGCCCTTGTCGAAATGGATGGTTTTCACCATGCCGTCGACCTCGGCGCGCACGTCCACGGCATGCAGCGCCTCGGTGCGGCCGCGGATGGTGAGCGTCGCGTCGCGCCGGCTGGCGTTCAGCGTCATCACCTGCACGCTGGGCACCTCATTGGTCTTGGCTTGCGCCGTGTCGGCATGTTTCATGCCGCCCGACAGCACGCCCGAGCCGATCCAGGCGAGCGCCACGACCGTGATGATCAGCGCCCAGCGATAGCCGGGCTTCATGCGGCGCCAGAAGCCGGGCTGCACCCGGTCCCACCAGTCGGCAGTGCCATTCAGGAAATTCTTGAACATCGTCTTTTCGTCACTCTGCAGCTTGCGCCTGTTGCCCCTCGATCTCCGCGCGGTGGGCGCGGAGGTAGTCCAGCATCGCCCCGTAGATCGTCGTTCCCATGCCCATCACGAATTTCTCGCCCGCCGTCTGCGCGCCCGTCCGCTCGGCGATCTGCGCCAGCTTGTGCTCGCTCTGGGCGATATAAGCGTCGATCATCGCCGCCACGTGTCCTTGCGGCAGCAGATGTGAAAAAAGCATTGCGAACGCGAAGGGCGAGCGGTGGCGATCTTCCGGCAGCGGCTTCAACAGCGCGCCGAGGAATGCGTTACGCCCCGCGACGGTGATGGAATAGACCTTGCGGTCGGGCCGTTTTTCCTGGGCTTCCTCGCGCACCGAGACGAGCCCCTCCTCGGTCAGCCGGCTGAGCGCGGGATAGATCGAGCCGAAGCTCGCTTCCACGAAATGCTGGTAGCCGTCGTCCTCGAACAGCTTCTTGATCTCGTAGCCCGTCGCCGGACCGCGAGTCAGAATCCCAAGACAGATCGTACGAACGTCCACAGCCAGCCCCGAAGCCCTATAACGGATCGATATAGATCGATCCTATATAGGGCCGTAACATGGTGTTTCAAGGGCGAATCGGGGACAAAACGGCGCAAATCAGCCCTGCGCGGCGTGAGGGGGCTTCATACTAGCTGACCGCGGTACGACTCGCAGCCGCGGGCGTGCACAAATGGCCGGTCGGGCGGGATTCCTTTTCCCAGGCGTTTCTTGACAGCGATGCGCTCTTGGACTACTTTCGTTCTCTTCTCCCGAATCATATCCGCAGCGCCGCCCCGATCCTCGGGCGCGGTGTCTTTGCGTGTCCAGGAGCATCACCATGCGCAGCCGCGACCACCCCTGACAAAACCCGGATTCCGTCGCACGGCGGACTCTGTCCGCGGCGATGTGCAAATTCGCGCCGAAAATCGGGAAGCTAGATCAGCTCGATCCGGTCGACTTCGACGCCCTTGTTGCCCTGGCGGGTGGAGTAGCGGATGCGCTGTTCGGGGTTCAGCGCCTGGATTCCGGAGCGGCGCAAGGCGGTCGCGTGCAGGTAGATGTCGTTGCCGCCGTTCTCCGGCATGACGAAGCCGAAGCCTTTCTGGTCGTTGAAGAACTTGACCCGGCCTTCGACCATCACGCCGCTGGCGCCGCCGCCGCTGTCGCGTCCGCCGCCGAAATCGCGGCCGCCGCCAAAACGGTCGCCCCCGCCGAAGCGGTCGCCGCCGCCGAAACGGTCATCGCCGCCGAAGCGGTCACCACCGCCGAACCGGTCGTCACCGCCGAAGCGGTCGTTGCCGCCGAAACGATCGCCGCCGCCGAAGCGGTCGCCGCCGCTGCCGAAACGGTCGCCACCGCCGCCGCCGAACTTGCCGCGCCCGCCGCGCGGCGCCGCCGGCTCGGCCGTGGACGTGTCGATGCTGTGGACCGCGACGACCTGAAGGCCGCGCGGCGAATCCTGGAGGTCGCAGACGACGGTGGAGCCTTGCGGGATATCCTGCTGGCCGAGGGCGGCGAGCGCCGAGGCGTGGCAGAACGCGTCGCTGCCGCTTTCAAGGGTGACGAAGCCGTAGCCCTTGGTGGAGTTGAACCATTTGACGATCCCTTTCACCGAAGCCTGGGCGAGAGGGCGGGAACCGCTGTTATCGAAATTTGCCATGCGAAATGCCGATATGCCTGCCGGGGTGCCGACCCAGCGCGCCAGCCCTTCCGGCGCCCATCTTCCGCGCGCCCGGGACGGATCATCCCAAAAGCGCCGGAGGTCCGCAAGGCTGGGCCGGCTCGACGCCAAGCCGTCCGCCGGGCAGAATCGCCCGCCAACGAAAGAAAAACCGATGAGCTACCGCGCGCCGACGCGTGACATGGCTTTCACGCTGACCGAGATCGCCGGGATCGGCCGGCTAATGGGCCATGCGCCATTCGAAAGCTTCGATGTCGAGACGCTGCAGGCGGTGCTCGACGGCGCGGGGCGGTTTGCCGAAGGCGTGCTCGCGCCGCTCAACCGCAGCGGCGACATCGAAGGCGCGCGTTACGAAAACGGACACGTCTTCGCGGCGGCCGGTTTCGCGGACGCGTTCCGCCGCTACGCCGCCGACGGCTGGAACGGTCTTGCCGCCGATCCGGCGCATGGCGGGCAAGGCCTGCCGCGCGCCGCGGCGCTCGCGGCCTTCGAATTCGTGCACGCCGCCAATATGAGCTTCGGGCTGTGCCCGACCTTGAGCGAAGCGGCGATGCATTGCCTCGCCGCGCATGGCAGCGACAGCCAGAAGGCGATCTACCTGCCCAAGCTGGTGTCCGGCGAATGGACCGGGACGATGAACCTGACCGAGGCGCAGGCCGGCTCCGATCTCGCGCTCGTGCGCACGCGCGCCGAGCCGGATGGGGCACGCTACAAGCTGTTCGGCCAGAAGATATTCATCACCTGGGGCGACCACGATTGCGCGGACAACATCGTGCATCTGGTGCTCGCGCGGCTACCCGGCGCGCCGGACGGGGTGAAGGGCATCTCGCTGTTCCTCGCGCCCAAATTCCGCGTCGACGCGGCCGGCAAGCAGGGCGCGGCCAATGCGCTGCGCGCGCTGTCGATCGAGCACAAGCTCGGCATCCACGCGTCGCCGACTTGCGTGATGGCGTTCGAGGGCGCCGATGCCGAACTGATCGGCGCGCCGGGGCAGGGGCTCGCGCTGATGTTCACGATGATGAACGCGGCGCGCGTCAATGTCGGCATGCAAGGCGTAGGCATCGCCGAGCGCGCCTATCAGCAGGCGCTCGGTTTCTCGCTGGAGAGAAAACAGGGCCGCTCGCCGTGGAGCAGCGAATACCCCGCGCGCATTTTCGATCTGCCCGATGTGCGGCGGATGTTGACGCTGATGAAAGCCAAGATCGAGGCGGCGCGCGCGATCTGTCTGTCCACCGCCGTCGCCGCCGATCTGGCGGAGCATGGCGCAAGCGCGGACGAGCGCGAGGCCGCGAAATTGCGGGAGGAATTGCTGGTGCCGATCGCCAAGGCATGGTCGACCGATGTCGGCGTCGAGGTCGCGTCGCTCGGCATCCAGATCCACGGCGGTATGGGCTTCATCGAGGAGACCGGCGC
>DATNNS010000181.1:0-2565 GCA_035601715.1 Rhizomicrobium sp. | reverse complement strand
AGCCGCCGCGCGTCTCGGCCGATTGGGGCATATTTACCTGCCATTTCAATTCGGGCGACCGGACCTTTGCCTTTCTCGAGGATGTTCTCGCCGAGGTCATCGATCTATTCCCCGCAACGCCCATTCACATCGGTGGCGATGAGGTCATCGGCATTTCCGGCGCGCTGCAGGCATCCTTCACTCAAAGAATCGGCCGCTACCTCGCGGCGCATGGCCGGCGCATGATCGGCTGGGACGAGATTCTGCACCCGGGTCTGAGGCAAGATGCCATCGTCATGTCCTGGCATGGAATCGCCGGGGCTCGCGCGGCGGCGGTGACCGGCCACGACACCGTACTGGCGCCCTCGCCCACGCTGTACTTCGACCACCGGCAGAGCGCGCTTCCCACAGAACCGCCGGGGCGGCTGGATGTGGTGTCGCTCGAGGATGTGTACCGCTTCGAACCGCGCGATGTAACGCTCGACGACGGCCGTCGGCCTCATGTGCTCGGCGTGCAGGCCAATCTCTGGACCGAGCACATCTCGAGCGACGCGCGTCTGCAATGGATGGCGCTGCCGCGCGCTGCCGCTCTCGCCGAGATGGGTTGGTCGGCCGCAGCACGCCGCCGCTGGCCGGACTTCCTCGAGCGTCTCGTGCCTCAGTTCGCCCGCTATCGGGCATTCGGGCTGAATTATGCCGACAGTGTGTTCGCACCAGCGGCTCAGATCTCGCGCACCGCCGGAGGGTTTTCGCTGGCTCTGTCCAATCAGGCCCAGAGCAGCGGCGTCACCCTCGGCGGCATCCGCTATACGCTCGACGGCCGCGAACCCTCGGCCGGCTCGCCGCGTTATGAGGCGCCGTTGCTGGTGCCGGAGGGTGCACAAGTTCGTGCCGCGGCCTTCGTCGAATCCGAGCAGGCTTCGCGGACGTGGAACGAGCGCTTCGATGCGCACACCGCGTTGCGCCGCGACACGCACCAGCTTGAACTCTGCAGCGACGGTATCGGACTGCTGCTCGAGCCGGCCGGAGCGAGCACGCCGCTCGCCGTCGACATCATGAATCCGTGCTGGATCGAGCGCGGCGTCGACCTCTCGGCGGGTCCAAGCGTCACAGCCGCCGTGGCCGCGTTGCCGTTCAATTACCAGATCGGCGCCGATATGGCCAAGATTCGCATCGGCGATGCGCGCACGGCGGAAGGGGAGCTCGAAATTCACGTCGACGGCTGCGCGGCGCCGGCATTGGCGTGGCTGCCGCTTGCACCGGCCGCCCGTGCCGCTGGGGTGACGGTGCTGCCCGCGCAACGCCTGCCCCGGCTCGCGGGGCGCCATGATCTATGCCTGCGTTTCGCGCGTCCGCGGCTCGATCCCCTCTGGGCGCTCGATTGGATCGAGATCGGGGAGTAAGGAGAAAATGTCGATGCTACAAATCCTGGCGCCCTGCGACGGCTGGTGCGGCCCGCTCGACGAGGTCCCCGATCCCGTATTTGCAGGACGCATGCTGGGCGACGGAGTCGCCATCGACCCGACCAGCCCGGTTCTGCTCGCGCCCTGCGCCGGTGAAATCGTCGCCTTGCCGGCGAGCGCCCATGCGGTCTCGATCCGGACCGCCCAGGGCATCGACCTGCTGATCCACATTGGAATCGATACCGTGCAGCTGGGCGGCCGCGGATTCGATGCGCGTGTGCGGCCGGGGACAATCGTCCGGGCGGGCGACGAATTGATCCGCTTCGATCTCGATGTCGTGGCGCGAGGCGCCAAGAGCTTGATGACGCCCATTGTGGCGACGCCGATGGACGGCCTGCGCCTGGATCGACGCCGCGCGGCCGGCGCGGTGTCGGCGGGCGAGCTGCTGTTCGAAATCGCGGGCCTCCCGGCGGGCGGCACAGCCGTTGCGTCCGAGGCCGTCCCGCCCCCGGCCGCCACCGCCGTGCAAACGGTGGTCGTCACCCTGCGGCAAGGCTTGCACGCCCGGCCGGCGGCGCTGCTCGCACAGCGCGCCAAGTCGTTCGCAGCCCATGTCACCTTGAGCGCCCACGGCCGCAATGCGAATGCGCGCAGCGTGGTGGCCATCATGGCGCTGGGCGTGCGCCAGGGCGACGAATTGATCATTCAGGCCGGCGGCGCCGATGCCGCGCAATCCGTGACGGGTCTTATCGCCGCCATCGAAGAAGCTCTGCGTACGGAAGCGGCCGCGGGGCACCATTCCCCGCGCAGCCCCGAGCGGCCGCCCACGTCCGGGGCACCGCCGCCGAGCGCAAGCGCGCCACGGAGTCCGGCGCCGGGTCCCGGGCCGGCTCCGGTTCCCGGTGTGCTCACCGGCGTAGCCGCCGTCGCCGGCCTTGCGGTCGGCCGGGCCGCCTGGCTCGAGCGGCGCGAGACCCCGGTCATCGAGAATGGCGCGGGCTCCGTGCGGGAGATGGCCGATCTCGAACAGGCGCGAGCCAATGTGCGTGCGCGGCTCGCGCGCGTGGCGGCGGCCGGGGGCGCCGTGCGCAACGAAATCATCAGTGCGCACCTCGAGTTCCTCGACGATCCGCAGATGAACGAGGATGCTCACGCGCTCATCGCCGCGGGCAAGAGCGCCGGC
>DATNNS010000180.1:0-5580 GCA_035601715.1 Rhizomicrobium sp. | reverse complement strand
CTCGAGCGGCGATCTTTTCAGTTCGCGCTCGGTCTTCACATTGCCGTTCTGGAATTCACTCTACGATCCGCACCAGCTCGAGCAGAAGCTCAAGGCCACGCTCGACGACCGCACCATCGCGGGTCTCGGCGCGGCCGCGGTGCAGGGACGCAGCGTGTGGGTCGGTGCGGTCAATTTCGACAGCGGCGAGTTCAGCGAATTCGATCTGACCGCGATGGCGCACGGCCTGTCGCCCGCCACCGCGCGCAAGGCCATCGTCAAGCGCATCATGGCAGCCTCGGCCATTCCCGTCTTCCTGCCGCCCAAATTCATCGGCGGCTGCATGTATATGGACGGCGGCGTGCGCGAGAACCTGTTCATCGCCGAGATCGTGCAGGCGATCGAACGCTCGATCGGCGGCTGGCGTAGCGCGGGTGAGGCCGATGTCGATCTCTATGCCGTCATCAACGGGCCGGTGAAGCCGCTCAAGCATCTGACCGACAACAATCTGGTGGCGATCGGCGCGCGGGGCTTCGATATCGGCGCCGAGCAGATCCAGCTCGCCTCGCTGCGCGAGGTCTATGATTTCGCCAGGAAACAGGGCTTCACGCTGCACTGGACGAGCGCGGACGACGTCGTCAGCGAGCCGGGCGTCGACGCGCCGCCGCTGTGCAAGCCGCCGGTCTATGCCAATGACGGCTTCGACGCGGGCTTCACCGCCTGCCTGTTCGATGCCGGGCGGAACAAGGCGATGCGCGATCCCACACCCTGGCGCACCGACCGGCCCTAGCTTGGCGCAGATTGGCGCATAGGCTAGTTCTGCTCTCCCCGTTTCGGAGATATCCATGACCGCCCGCCCGCGCCGTTCCGTTCTCTATATGCCGGGCTCCAATGCGCGGGCGATGGAGAAGGCGCGTACGCTGCCGGCGGACGCGGTGATCCTCGATCTCGAAGACGCCGTCGCGCCGGATGCCAAGGAAATGGCGCGCGCGCAGGTCTGCGACGTGGTGAAGGCCAAGGGGTTCGGCAAGCGCGAAGTGGTCATCCGCGTCAACGCGCTCGCGACGAGCTGGGGCGCGGCCGACCTGGCGGCGGCCACAGAGGCGAAGCCGGACGCGATCCTCATTCCCAAAGTCTCCTCGCCGGCCGATCTCGCAGCGGTCGAGGCGCGGCTGGGCGCGGCCAAGATCGCGCTGTGGGCGATGATGGAGACGCCGCTGGCGATCCTGAACGCGGGCGCGATCGCCGGCGCCGGTGGGCGGCTCGCCTGTTTCGTGATGGGGACCAACGACCTGATCAAGGAATTCCGCGGCCGCCACACGCCGGACCGCCAGAATCTGTCCGCCGCGCTGTCGCTGTCGGTCGCCGCGGCGCGCGCCTATGGGCTCGGCATCATCGACGGCGTCTATAACGACATCGCCAATGCGGACGGTTTCCTGGAGACCTGCAAGCAGGCGCGCGCCTTCGGCTTCGACGGCAAGACGCTGATCCATCCGAGCCAGATTGCGCCCTGCAACGACGTGTTCGCGCCGTCGGCGGCCGAAGTGGAGGCCGCGCGCAAGATCATCGCGGCCTTCGACTTGCCCGAGAACCGCGGCAAGGGCGCCATCGCGCTGGACGGCCACATGGTCGAGCGCCTGCATGCCGAGATCGCGCGCTCTACCGTCGCGCTGGCCGATGCGATCGCCGCGATGCACGCGGCATGAAAACCAATCCCGGCAATTTCTTCGAGGATTTCCGCCTCGGCCAGAAGATCGCGCATGCGACGCCGCGCACGCTGACGGTCGGCGATGCCGCGCTCTACACCGCGCTGTACGGCTCGCGTTTCGCGCTGCAGTCCTCCGACGCCTTCGCCCGCGCCTATGGCCTGGCGCGCGCGCCGCTCGACGACCTGCTCGTCTTCCACACTGTCTTCGGCAAGACGGTGCCGGACATCTCGCTCAATGCCATCGCCAATCTGGGCTATGCGGAAGGAACATTCCTCAAGCCGGTGCTCGCCGGCGACACGCTGTCGGCCATGTCCGAAGTGATCGGGCTGAAGGAGAATTCCAACCGGCAGAGCGGCGTGGTCTATGTGCGTAGCGAGGGCTTCAACGAGAGCGGCGCCAAGGTTCTGTCTTATGTGCGCTGGGTCATGGTGCGCAAGCGCGATGCGGGCGCGGCGGTTGCCGAGGCCCATGTGCCGAAGCTTGCCGAAGCCGTCGCGGCCGGCGCGCTGGTCCCGCCGCATGCCGATTTCACCGGCTTCGATTGCACGGCCTCGGGCAGCACGCAGCTGTGGGGCGACTACCGGATCGGCGAGAAGATCGATCATGTCGACGGCATGACCGTGGAGGAAGCCGAGCACATGATGGCGACGCGGCTCTACCAGAACACCGCGCGCGTCCATTTCAACCAGTTCAGCGAGAGCAAGGGCCGCTTCGGCAGGCGGCTGGTCTATGGCGGACATGCGATCAGCCTCGCCCGCGCGCTGTCGTTCAACGGGCTTGCCAACGCGCTCTCGATCGCCGCGATCAATGGCGGACGGCATGTGAACCCGCTGTTCGCGGGCGATACCGTGTTCGCGTGGTCGCAGGTTCTGGACAAGGCGGAATTCGCCGGCCGCAAGGATTGCGGCGCGCTGCGTCTGCGCCTGGTCGCAACCAAGAATCTTCCCTGCGCGGAATTTCCCGACCGGAGCGCGGACGGGCAGTACCCAGAGAACGTCATCCTCGATTTCGATTTCTGGGCGTGGATGCCGAGGCGCGCCTGATGCTCGACCGTTATCGCGCCCTGGTCGCGGCAGGAGAACTTGCGCCCGATGCCTCGCAGGACGCGGCAGCGCGCCGGCTTCAGGCCTTGGCGGCCGCGCTCGAACGCTATCGTCCCGGACGCGGGCTGTTCGGGCCGCGCAAGACGCCGCGCGGACTCTATCTGTGGGGCGATGTCGGGCGCGGCAAATCGATGCTGATGGACCTGTTCTTCGAGAGTGTGGCGCCGGCGGAAAAAGTCCGCGTGCATTTCAACGCCTTCATGGCCGACATCCATGCGCGCATCCATGCCGAGCGCCAGCGACATGACGACGATCCGATCCCGCCCGTCTCGCGCGCGATCGCCGTGACGTTGCTGTGCTTCGACGAATTCCAGGTCAACGATGTGGCCGATGCGATGATCCTGGGACGGCTGTTCCAGCAGCTGTTCGAACTCGGCACCGTGATGGTGGCGACCTCCAACACGCCGCCGGACCGGCTCTATGAGGGCGGGCTCAACCGGCAGCTTTTTCTGCCCTTCATCGCGATGCTGGAAGACAGGCTCGACGTGCTGGAGCTGAACGGGCCCAGCGATTACCGGCTGCAGCGCATCGGCGGGCTGGACATCTACATCACCCCGCTCGGCGCGGAGGCCGACGCCAAGATGGACGCGGCGTGGCTGCGGCTGACCGACACCCGGCGCGGCGCGGCGCAGACGTTGCACGTTCTGGGTCGGGAATTGCACATTCCGCAGGCGGCCAAGGGCGCGGCGCGGTTCTCGTTCGACGAGCTGTGCGTCCAGCCGCTGGCCGCGCCCGATTATCTCGCCATCGCGCGGCATTTCCATACGCTGCTGATCGATCGCATCCCACAGATGGGCGCGGACATGCGCAACGAGGCGCGGCGCTTCACCGTGCTGATCGACACGCTCTATGACGAGGGCGCCAAGCTGATCTGCTCGGCGGCGGCGGCGCCGGACCGGCTTTATACGGCGGGCGACGGCGCCGAGGCGTTCCGGCGGACCGCGTCGCGCCTTGTCGAGATGCGCAGCGAGGATTATCTCAGGCGCGGCCATGGCGTGCACGACGCATGAGTGATCTGATCGAAGTCGCGGTGCTGATCTTTGGGGGGCTCGCGCTCTATGCGATGCGGCGCCCGATCCTGGCGGCGCTGCGGCGCTTCGATGCCCGCAATATAGCGCGGCGGCAGCAGGAAGTCGCCGACCGCCACGACCAGCTCGCCCATTACAAGCATACGCTGCGGCTGGCCGAGGAGCAGGTCGAGGAAATCCACGAATTCGCAGGCCAGGACGAACGCACCGCCCAGCCCGTGACGCGGTATGTGTTCGAAGGCGAGACCTATGCCTCGCGCGACGAGGCGGAAGCGGCGCGCCAGCAATCCATCGTGGCCAAGGCGCGCGCATTCTATGTCGAGCTGCCCGCCGCGCTCATCCATCGCGGCAAGGGCAAGCTCAACTGATCAGGCGGCTTCGCCTTTCAGCAAGCGCGGCAGCTTGCCGATGTCGCCGCCGGCGTGGCGCATGAACAGCCGGCGCAACGGGCCGATGCCGTCGACGATGCCGAGTCCGAGATCGCGCGCCAGGCGCAGCGGCGCGATGTCGTTGGAGAACAGCCGGTTCAGCGCATCGGTGGACGCCGCCAATGCGAGCGAATCGAAACGCCGCCAGCGTTCGTAGCGGTTCAGCGTGTCGAGATTGCCGATGTCGAGGCCGAGGCGGCTCGCATCCACCACGCATTCGGTGAGCGCGGCGGCATCCTTGAAGCCGAGATTCAATCCCTGTCCGGCGATGGGATGGATGCCATGCGCCGCATCGCCGGCGAGCGCGAAACGCGGCTTCACGAAGCCGCGCGCGAGATGGAATTTGAGCGGATAGGACCAGCGCGGGCCGGCGGCTTTCGTGGCGCCCAGATGCGCGCCGAAACGCTTCGTGATCTCCGCGTCGAACTCGGCATCGGAGAGTTTCATCATCGCGGGGGCGAGATCCTCGCGTTCCGTCCAGACCAAAGACGATCGGTTTCCTGTCATGGGCAAGATGGCGAATGGACCGGACGGCAGGAAATGCTCATAGGCCGTGCCGTTGTGGGGCCGCTCATGCTCCACCGTCGCCACGATGCCGGTCTGCGGATAGGACCAGCCGATGGTCTTGAGGCCCATCTCCTCGCGCATCGGGGAATCGCGCCCGTCGGCGGCGACCGCGAGGCGGGCGCGGATTTCATCGCCGTTCGAAAGCGCCGCCGCGATCGCATGCGGGCCGGCGTCGAGCGCGACCAGTGCGGCCGGCGAAACGAACGTGACATCCTTCGCGCGGCCCACCGCGGCGAACAACGCGGCGCGGATGTGGCGATTCTCGGCGATGAAGCCCATCGGCTGGCCGATCTCCGCCGAATCGAAATGCAGCGAGAACGGCGACGGCGCGCGGCCGAGCGGCGCATCGGTGACGAGGATGTCGTGGATCGGCTGGGCGTCGGGCGCGAGGACGTCCCACACCCCCAGCGCCTCCAGCATCCGCACCGAGGAATAGGACAGCGCGCTGACCCGCCCGTCGAACCCGGCGTCGAGCATGGCCGCGGCCGGCGTCGGATCGGCGACGACCACCTTCAGCCCGCCTTGGGCCAGCGCGAGCGCAAGCGTGAGGCCGACCATGCCCCCACCGCCTACGATTACGTCCGTCTCTGCCGTCATCCCAAATCCCGTATGCCTTTTTCAGCCATCCACAAAGGCTTGATCATTGTTTCTCTCCGCATCCGACACCCCTCCCCCCGGTCGCGCGGATGTTCTTCCTTGCAGGACGGATCGGGCTGGGTAAATAATCAATCTCAGGTTGCAGTGCAAGTGCCGCATTCGCGGTGCT
>DATNNS010000179.1:0-9514 GCA_035601715.1 Rhizomicrobium sp. | reverse complement strand
GACGGCGCAGGCGGCGGAGAACCTCGCGCGGTATCTGGGCGAGCAGCGTCATGGCGACATGGACTGGATGGCGAAGAACGCCCTGCGCCGCGCCGATCCGCAAGTGCTATGGCCCGAGGCGAAAACGATCGTCGTCCTCGGGGTGAATTACGGCCCGCGCAACGGCTATCACGACCATTCGGTCGGCGCCGACCGCGCGACGATCTCGGTCTATGCCCAGGGCGACGACTATCACGACGTGATGAAGGCCAAGCTCAAGCGTTTCGGCGCGCTGCTCGCGAAGGACTACGGCGCGGAGGTCAAAGTGTTCGTCGACACCGCGCCGGTGATGGAGAAGCCGCTGGCTGAGGCGGCGGGCGCGGGCTGGCAGGGCAAGCATACCAATCTGGTGTCGCGGCTCTACGGCTCGTGGTTGTTTCTCGGTGCCGTGTTCACGACGCTGGAGATCGCGCCGGACGAGCCGGAACAGGATCATTGCGGCCAATGCCGGCGCTGTCTCGACGCCTGCCCGACCGCTGCGTTCACCGCGCCGTACGAGATCGATGCGCGGCGCTGCATTTCGTACCTGACGATCGAGCACAAGGGACATGTCGCCGATGAATTCCGCGTGGCGATGGGAAATCGGATCTATGGCTGCGACGATTGCCTGGCGGTGTGCCCGTGGAACAAATTCGCCAGCCTGTCGCGCGAGGCGCAATTCCATGCCCGCGCCGAACTGGCGCAGCCCCGACTGGCGGACCTCGCCCGCCTCGACGACGCGGAATTCCGCGCGCTGTTCCGCGGCTCACCGATCAAGCGCATCGGCCGCGACCGCTTCGTGCGCAATGTGCTCATCGCGATCGGCAATTCGGGCGATGAAGATCTCGCCGCCGAGGCCGAACGTCTGCTCGACGATGCGTCGCCGCTGGTGCGCGCGATGGCGGTGTGGGCGCTGGGACGGTTGCTGGCGAAGGACCGCTTGCAGTCGCTGCGCCGGGATGAGCCCGACGCTGCCGTGCAACACGAATGGGACGAGGCTATTTCGCGGGCGGCGACGCGTTGAGGTCGGCGATGTGTTTGCGTGCGGCGGCGGCTTCGGCGCTGTTGGGCGACACGCTCATCACGCGCTGCCAGTCCGCCAGCGCGCCGGCCGTGTCGCCGCTTTCGGCTTTCATTTCGCCGCGCTCGACCAGCGCCTCGGGATAGTCGCGATAGATGTTGAGCGCCTGGTCGATGTCGGCGCGCGCCTCGGCCTTGCGGCCCTCGGCGTGACGGGCGCTCGCGCGCAGCACGAGGATGTCGGCGCGGTTGGGATCGCCGGCGAGGACCGCGGAGAGATCCTTCTCCGCGCCCGGCCAATCCTGGCGCGCGCCTTTGGCGCGCGCGCGATCCGCAAGAATGTCGGGATCGCCCGGCGTCAGCGCGAGCGCGGCGGTGAACGATGCATCCGCATTTGCCGGATCGCCGCCCAGGAGCCAGGCATTGCCGGCCTGGTCGAGCAGCTCGGCGCGCTCGGTCGCGCCGGAGATTTCGGAATTGCGGCTGAGCTGGTCGAGCTTGGCGGCGGCCTCGCCGTAACGCCGGAGCGCGACGAGGGCGAGCGCCGTGCAATGGGCGGCGCCCGCGCCGCCGCCCGCGCCCTGCCAGACCGCGGCGGCATCATAGGCGGCGGATGCGTTGCGCTGCACCAAAGACAGGCAGCGGTGATAGCGGTCGCTGCCGGACAAGGACGCGTCGTCGAGCGCCAAGGGCTCGGCCGCCAGCGCCGGACCGGCGACGGCGCAGGCCAGGACGATCCATGACAGGGATGCGCGCATTGCGATATGAGAGCCTGAGCAGCCCCATGAAAGCAAGCGATCCCGTGTCACGGCCGGCCATCCTGCAGGTCATTCCCACGCTCGACGCCGGCGGCGCCGAGCGCACGACCGTCGACATCGCCGGCGCGCTCGCGCGCGACGGCTTCGCGCCGCTTGTCGTGTCGCAGGGCGGGCGGCTGGCGGCCGAGCTCGAAGCGGCGGGCGGCGAATTCATCGCCCTGCCCGTCGCATCGAAAGCGCCGCATGCGATGCTGGCCAACGCAATGCGCCTGGACGCGATCGTCAAGGCGCGCGGCGTCAGGCTCGTTCACGCCCGCTCGCGCGCGCCGGCGTGGAGCGCGCTGATGGCAGCGCGGATGGCGGGCGTGCCGTTCGTGACGACCTATCACGGCATCTACAACGCCGCGAATCCGTTCAAGCGGTTCTACAATTCCGTAATGGTGCGCGCCGACGCGGTGATCGCCAATTCGGAATGGACGGCGGCGCATGTCGTCGCCGAGCATCGCGTGGACCGCGCCAGGCTGTTCGTCATCCCGCGCGGTGTCGATCTCGCCCGCTTCGATCCCGCCGGCATCGCGCCCGACCGCGTTGCAGCCTTGCGCAGCGAATGGGGCGCGGGCGTGGACGACAGTGTGGTCCTGATGCCCGGACGGCTGACGCGCTGGAAGGGGCAAATGGTTCTGATCGACGCGCTGACCGATCTCGCGCGGACGGACAAACTCGCCGGCATCCGCGCCGTGATCGTCGGCGATGCTCAGGGGCGCGCGGGCTATGAAGCGGAATTGCGTGGCGCGATGGCGGCCTCGGGTCTTGGCGATAGGGTCGTCATCGTCGGGCACCGGGACGACATGCCCCTCGCCTATCTGGCGTCCGACATCGTCGTCTCCGCCTCGACCGATCCGGAAGCGTTCGGGCGCGTGGCGGCGGAGGCCGGGGCGATGGGGCGGGCGGTAATCGCGACCGATCACGGCGGTGCTAGAGAGACAGTCCTGCCCGGCATGACGGGCATGCTAACCGCGCCGGGCGATTCGGTTGCACTTGCCGCCGCCATCTCCCACCTCTCCCTGATGGGGGCGGAGGGCCGCGCACAAATGGGCGCAAGGGGACGCGCCCATATATCGGAACGTTTCAGCCTGGAGCGCATGTGCGCCGATACGATCGCGCTTTATCGCAGGCTGCTCGCCTGAATCTGCTAGAGTCCGTCAAACAGTCCGGGAGGAATCGATGCGTCTTGCCGTCCATGCCGCCTGCGCGGCGCTGCTGTCGCTGCTGATCTCGCTTGCCGCCGCGCCGGCCTTCGCACAAAGCAATCCGTCATCCGCGCCGACGGCCAAGGTGACGACGGTCCCGCTCAGCGCGGTGGCTGCGGCGCCGGCGCCCAGCTTCGATCCGGTCAAGGCAACCAACGCCTATCTCGCCCGGGTGAGCGGCGCGGCGCGCGCGAAATCGGACGCCTATTTCGAAGGCCAGGCCGAATGGCTGCCCCTGGTCGATGCGATCTACGCGCTCATCGTATCGGGCATTCTGCTGTGGTCGCGCATTTCCGCGCGCATTCGCGACTATGCCCAGAACATGACGCGCTCGAAATTCTTCCAGGCGTCGATCTACATCGTCGCCTATTTCGTGCTGACCACCGTGATCACCTTGCCGCTGAGCATCTATGAAGGCTTTTTTCGCGAGCGCGCCTATGACCTGATGAACCAGACGTTCCTCGGCTGGTTCAGCGATTTCGCCATCGCCTTCGGCGTCAATCTCTTCGTCTTCACGCTTCTGGGCACGGTGATCTACGCCATCATCCGCCGCACGAAGGAGACCTGGTGGCTGTGGGGCAGCATCGTCACGGTGGTCTTCCTGATCGTCGGCGGCATGCTGTTCCCCGTGTTCATCGCGCCGCTGTTCAACAACTACTACCCGCTGCCGGAAAGTCCGCTGAAGGAACAGATCCTGTCGCTGGCGCGGTCCGAGGGCATCCCCGTCACCAACGTCTACGAATTCAATGCCTCCAAGCAGTCCAAGCGCATTTCGGCCAACGTTTCCGGCGCTTTCGGCACGACGCGGATTTCGATGACCGACAATCTGCTCAATCGCAGCACGCCGCGCGAAGTCAAGGCGGTGCTGGGCCACGAGATGGGGCATTACGTCCTCAGCCATAATGGCATCGGCACGACGTGGATGGGGCTCCTGCTGGTCGTGGGCTTCGTCTTCGTCAACTGGGGCTACAAAAGGCTGGTCGACATATTCGGCGGCAATTGGGACGTGCGAACGATCGACGACCCGGCGGGGCTGCCGGTGCTGATGGCGCTGGCGACGGTGTTCTTCCTGGCCGCGACGCCGGTGCAGAACACCATCACACGCACGCTGGAGGAGCAGGCCGACATGTTCGGGGTCAACGCCGCGCGGGAGCCGGACGGCTTCGCGCTGGCGACGCTGCAGCTCAGCGAATATCGCAAGCTCGATCCCAGCCCGTGGGAGGAGTTCATCTTCTACGATCATCCCTCCGGACGCACGCGCATCTGGACGATGATGCGCTGGAAGGCCGAGCACCTGAACGACGCGGACATCAAGGCGGGGCCGGTCTCGCCGCAATGAAAGGGTTCGAACTGAGCGTGGGGCGCACAACGCTCCACGCTGCGGCCCATAGTCATCATCCGTGGCCGGATGTGACCTTGGCCGCGCAGGAAGAAGCCTGGCGCGATGCGGCGCGGCTGCTCGATGGCAAATGGCAGCATGTGTTCGGGGCGATCATCCCGGCGGCGCAGGCCCATGTCGCGCGGCAATTGAATCTGCCCGATCCGGCTACCGTCGCGTTCGGGCCGAACACGCATTCCTTCGTGCTGCGGATCCTGTCGTGCCTGCCCGCGGGCCGGCCGGCGCGCATCCTGACGACCGGATCGGAATTCATGAGCTTCGCGCGCCAGATCGCGCGGCTCGAGGAAGACGGATTGGCGCAGGTCACGCGCATCCCGACGGAGCCATTCGACAGTTTCGAGGCGCGGTTCACGGAAACGGCCGCGAAAGGTGGACATGATCTGGTGTTTCTCAGTCAGGTGTTTTTCGATTCCGGTTATTCCGTGCGCGATCTCAGCGGCGTAGTTGCTGCGGCGCCGGACAAAGAGACCTTCGTCGTGATCGACGGCTATCACGGATTCATGGCGATACCGACCGATTTCGGCGCGCTGGCGAAGCGCGCCTTCTATCTCGCCGGTGGATACAAATATGCGATGGCGGGCGAAGGCGCTTGCTTCCTGCATTGCCCGCCCGGTTACGGCCCGCGGCCGCGCGACACCGGCTGGTATGCCGGCTTCGGCGCGCTCGAAACCGGCGGCAACGATGTGCCCTATGCCGCGGACGGCAGCCGCTTCCTCGGCGCGACCTTCGACGTGACCGCGCTCTATCGCTTCAACGCGGTGCAGGACTGGCTGCTAGACGAAGGCTTGTCCGTCGCGAAGATGCTCGATCATGTGCGCGGCATCGAGCGCGTTTTCCTGACAGGGATCGACCGGCTCGAAGCAAAGGTCCGATCGGCGCAACTGCTCGTCGCCGACGAAGCGCGCCGCGGGCGCTTTCTCGCGTTCCGCACACGGGATGCGGGCGCGATCACCGCGCGGCTGGCGGCGCAGAACATCACCGTCGATCACCGCGGCGACCGGTTGCGCGTGGGCTTCGGGATCTATCACGAGGCGGCCGACGCGGCGCGGCTGGCGCGCGCGCTGGCGGGCTAAAGCTTCAGCGCGGCTTCGAACGCCTCGACCAGCGGGTCTTCGGTCTCGAAGATATAGTCGACATTTTGCGCCGTGACCGAGCCGGAGGCGGCGCGGCGGCGCAGCATGGTGATCGCGTCGGTTAGCGTCTCGCGCGGGCAGAGCAGCGAATATTCGCCGCCGTTGTTGCCCTTGGCCGGGCGCGACAGCACGCCGACGCCGAGCCTGGCGGCGGCCGCGAGCGCCGCATCGGGCTTGCCGGTCAGGCGCGCGCGCAGCACGAGCGAGGTCCTTGCCCGCTCGCGCGCGGCCAGCCGCGCCAGCAAGGTCTTGGCGGCTGCCGCCGTCGGCGCGGTCCATTTGGCGGACAGGCTGGCGGCGAGTTGCGACTGGCTCTTGAGGATCGTGCCATCGTCCAGCGTCTTGAGCGCATTGGCCGCCAAAGTCGCGCCGCTGGTGGTGATGTCGACGATCGCTTCCGCGGCGCCGGCGGCCGGCGCGCCTTCGGTGGCGCCGGCGCTTTCGACGATGCGGTAGTCCCAGATACCGGCCTTGGCGAAGAAAGCGCGCGTCAGACGCACATATTTGGTGGCGATGCGCAGGCGGCGGCGGTGGCGCTGGTAGAACGCCGCGCAGACGTCGTCGAGATCGGCCATGGTGGAGACGTCGATCCAGGCCTGCGGCACCGCGACGACGACATTGGCGAAGCCGAAGCCGAGCGGCTTGACCAGCGCGATGCGGGCGTCGGGCGCCGCCTCGCGGATCAGATCCTCGCCGGTGACGCCCAGATGCACGTCGCCGGACAACAGCGCCGAGGCGATCTCCGATGCCGAGAGCAGCATCACGTCGATGTCGGGCATGCCGTCGAGCGTGGCGCGATAGCCGCGCGCGCCGGCCGCCTGGCGCATCGCAAGGCCCGCATCGGCGAAATAGGCCTGCGCCTGCTCCTGCAGGCGCCCTTTGGAAGGAACGGCAAGTGTCAGACGCGCGCTCATCGCTTCGCCCTTGCCTGCGCCGCGCGCGCGGCCAGCACGCGCTCGGTACGGATCGCGCAGCCGATGGCGGGAATGGATTTCTTCGCGCCGAGCTGCTCAAGCAGCGTGTCGTAGCGGCCGCCGCCGGCGACCTGCACAGGGCCTTCGGCATCGCGCGACCACATCTCGAAGACGAAGCCGGTGTAATATTCCATGTTGCGACCGAACCGCGCCGCGAAGGAGACGCGGCCGGGATCGAAGCCGAGCGATTTGAGCGTGGCCAGCCGCGCGGTCATCGCCTTGAGCGGACCGTCCAGCGACACGCCGGCGGATTTCGTCAGCGCGCGAATATTCTCGATGGCTTTCGCCGCGGGCCCGGAAATCGCGAGCAGTTTCGCGATGGAGCCTGCGATTTTCGGGTCGAGCTTGAGCGCCGCAGCATCCGCCGCCTGCTCGATCAGGCGATCGACGATCTCCTCGCGCGTGCGCCCGCCTTGCGGCGCCTCGCCGAGCAGATCCATCAGGCCTTCGAAGGCCGGCCGCGCATCGTCTTCGTCGAGCGTGCCGAGATGGGCGAGCAGGCGCTGCGTACCGCTCGACGCGCCGGCGGACAGCCGCACGAGCAGCGCCTCGAAATAGCCCGCGCGCCAGAAATGGCGCTTGAGCCGCGAACGCCATTGCGGCGGAATGTCGAGCGCGTTGACGAAGGCGGAGAACAACGACAGGTCGCCGAGCTTCACATCGAAAGCCTCGAGGCCCGCGGCGCGCAACGCCTCGACCGTCAAGGTCAGCATTTCGGTTTCGGCCTTGGCGCGACCTTCGAGGCCGAGCAGTTCGGCGCCGGCCTGGTAGAACTGCGTCGGGCGATCGGGCTCGGCCGGCTGATGGCGGAAGGCGAGACCGTTGTAGCAAAGCCGCGCCGGAAACCGTCCGCGCACCTCGAGATACGCCTTGCAGATCGGGATGGTGAGATCGGGACGCAGGCACAGTTCGTTGCCCGCCGGATCGGTGAGCGTGAACGTGCGATGGCGGATTTCCTCGCCCGAACGGTCGAGGAAGATGTCGGCCGGCTGCAGCACCGAGGGCTCATGGCGCGCATAGCCGCGCGCATCGAATACGGCGAGGATCGCGGTCCCCTGCGCATCGAGCGCGGCGATGCGTCTGGCGTCATATGTGGGAAACGCCGCCATCTATTTGCGCGCCAGCATCTTGCGGACCTCGGCGACGAGATCGCTACGCTTGACCGAAATCTGCGCCGCGCGGTTATGCACCCATTCGGCGCGGCTCTCGACCGATTTGGACAGCTCCGCGCCGAGCGCGAGGTCCTTGAGCGTCACCTCGCCCTTGGCGCGCTCGTCGCCGCCTTCGATGACCGCGATGGCCGCGCCGCGCTTGTCGGCATATTTGAGCTGGTCGCCGAACTTCTTGTTGCCGACATAGGTCTCGGCGCGAATGCCGGCGGCGCGCAGTTCGCCCGCCATGCGGAAACTGTTCTGCACGTCATCCAGCGCGAGCACGACGACCAGCGGGGACAACGCCGCTTCGCTTCGGCCCGTCAATGCGGAAAGGAGCCTGCTGACGCCGATGGAAATGCCCGTCGCCGGAACCTGCTGACCGGTGAAGCGGGCGACGAGATCGTCATAGCGACCACCGCCGGCGACGGAACCGAAGACGATGTCTTCGCCGGCGTCGTTCTTCACTGCGAATTTGAGCTGCGCCTCAAAAACAGGCCCGGTGTAATATTCAAGACCGCGAACAATACTCAAGTCGATGGCAACTCGATCTGCGCCGTAGCCTGTATCTTTGAGAATTCCCCTGATCGTCTGGAGATCTTCGAAGCCTGCTACTTGGTTGAGATCATCCAGATCGTCGGTGAACAAGCGCATAACTTTTTCGATCTGACCGGAGCTCAGGCCGACACCCTTCGTGAAGTCGCCGGAATCATCCTTTCGTCCCTCACCGAGTAGAGCGCGCACGCCAGGCTCGCTTAGGCGGTCGTACTTATCGAGCGCCCGTAACACAGCACCGCCTTTCTCCGGCTCAATGCCTGCTAGTGCGAGAATGCCGTTGAGGAATTTTCTGCTGTTGATCTTGACGATGTACTCGCCGGGCTTGAGCCCGACCTTTTCCAGCGCATCGCACGTCATCATCAGCAATTCCGCGTCGGCCGCCGGCGAATTGCTGCCGACGGTGTCTGCGTCAAACTGCGTGAATTCGCGATACCGCCCCGGTCCCGGCTTCTCGTTGCGCCAGACGGTTCCCACCTGGTAGCGGCGGAACGGCTTGGGGAGGTTCTGGAAGTTTTCGGCGACGTAGCGAGCGAGCGGCGCGGTCAGGTCGTAGCGCAGGCTCATCCACTGCTTGTCGTCGTCCTGCAGTGAGAATACGCCTTCGTTCGGGCGGTCGACATCGGGAAGGAATTTGCCCAATGCATCGGTGTATTCGAAGGCCGGAGTCTCGAGCGGCTCGAAGCCGTAGCTCTCATAGACGCGCCGGATGGTGTCGAGCATCGCGCGCTCGGCCGCGATCTCCGCGGCCGCGCGGTCACGGAATCCGCGGGGAAGCCTCGCCTTGGGCCGGGAAATCTTGTCCGTGGGCATGGGCCGGGTCGCTCATAGTGGGCGCTTCCTTAAACGCAGAAGGGTCTTGCGGCAAGCCCGGCTCAATGCGCCGGCTTTGCCCCCGGTGCGGTCGGCGGCGGACGCGCCTGATCCCAGGCCAGATGCGATTGCTGCAGGACGTAGGCCTTGATTGCCGCCACGTCGTCCTTGCTCAGCACGTCCTTGAACGAGGCCATGCCGCCGTCGGCCAGCGCGCCGCCCAGCACGATGTCGTCGAACTGGTTCCAGATGCCGGTGTCCACCAGCCGCAAATCCGGCACCTCACCCTCGGACTGAGCGAAGAAGCCGTGACAGACGAGGCAGTTGCGATGATAGAGCGTGAAGCCCTTGGCGATGGTCGCTGCGTCCGCGGTTTGCACCGGCGGCTCGACGGGCGGCGTGCCTTCGGGTTGCAGCGCCGCGACCTCTTTGGCGCCGCCGAG